>JAEYVD010000135.1 GCA_023432075.1 Pseudomonadota bacterium
CTGATTGGCGAAGACTCCACCATCGACAAGGAATATCTGGTCCGCGTGCAGGGCGAGCTCTCCGACAACGGGTTGGCCTTGCTGAACCACGGCCTGTCGCTGGACGGCAAGCCGCTCAAGCGCGCCCAGGTGCGCTGGCAGAACCACGATCAACTGCGTTTCGTGCTGCGCGAAGGCAAAAAACGCCAGATCCGCCGCATGTGCGAAATGGTAGGATTGAAAGTGATCGGCCTGAAACGCGTGCGCATCGGCCGTGTTGCGCTGGGCGACCTGCCGCTGGGCCAATGGCGCTACTTGCGCGACGACGAGTCCTTCTGACACTCGCTCCCTGATTAGTCACCCGTCCCGACATCTGCTGTCGGCGTACTAAGGATTTTTCAGTCTGTTTCGGCCTCAGCCGCATTTCATGAAAGCAGGCGTATCCTTCGCTTGCCAGTGGCTGCCCAGCCGCTCCATCAGGAACTCGATGAAGATCCGGGTCTTGGCGGGCAGCAGGCGCGTCTCGGTGACGGCGTGCACCGGGAACGGGCCGAGCTGCCAGTCGGGCAGCACGCGCTGCAACTGGCCGGACTGCTGTTCGGCCAACTGACCGCCCACCAGCACCGCGATGCCCGCGCCCAGCATGGCCAGGCGGCGGGCCATGGCGACGCCATTGACGGAAAACCGGTTGCCCGGCGTGAACTCGATGTGCTGTTCGCCGTTGGTGAGCGGCCAGCGCGTCACGCGGCCGGCGCCTTCCGCGCGGAACTCAATGCACTCGTGCCGGGTCAAGTCGCTGGGATGCTTCGGTTCGCCGTGCTTTTCCAGGTATTCGCGCGAGGCATACAGGTAGGCAGGCAGCATGCCCAGCAATCTTGCAATCTGGGTCGAGTCGGGCAGGTCGCCGATCTCGATCGACACGTCGCAGGTCTGGAACACGCGCGATGCGTGGTCCGGGTTCGCGAGGTCCAGGAAAAACGTCACATCGGGATAGCGCCGGGAAAACTCCATGAACGATTCAGCCAGGAAGTCCGTGCCGAAGTCCGCAGGCATGTTCACCCGTAGCGGCCCGGCAGGCGTGTCCACCAGCTTCTGCAGTTCTTCATGGGCGATCTGCGCCTCGGCCACGATGCGCTGGCAGCGTTCGAAATACAGCCGCCCGGCGTCGGTCAGTTCCACCTTGCGCGTGGTGCGGCTCAGCAGCCGCAACCCCACCGACCGCTCCAATTCGGCCACCTGGCGAGACAAGGTCGACTTTGGCACGCCCAGCGTTGCCGCGGCGCGGCTAAAACTGTGCGTCTTGGCGACCTCGACGAAGAGTTCCATTCCCTGTAGGCGTTTCATGACCGAATTTTGTCACAGTGCGAATCGGATAATTGTCCCATAAATGGAATGATGTTTTCTCTTCATGCCCCTTTGTTTCTAAAGCGGGATAACTCAGAATGCGAGTTCTGCAATGCAGCAATGCGATAAACGTCCAGCCTTGCGTGTTCCACGCGAATCCACCCAGGTCGAACGCCACGGACCGCGCCAAGACGGTCTGACGGGCTGATGTTTTTCGCAGAATCGCCCCTGGCAAACCGGCCCCTTCAGGGCCGTCAGGCACGCGGCGCTTGCGCGGCGTGGGGCTACCTTTATTGAAATCGGGAATGCAATCTATGAATAAGAAAAGCGCTATGTGGCGCGGCGCGGCGGTTTTCGCGCTGACGGCATCGGCTCTCACCCTGGCCGCTTGCGGCAAGAAGCAAGAGGCGCCCCAGGCGGGCAAGCCGCAGGTCACGGTCGTCACCCTGGCGACGCAGCCCGTTTCCCTTACCACCGAGCTGCCTGGCCGCACGTCACCGTTCCGCGTGGCCGAAGTCCGTCCGCAGGTCAACGGCATCGTCCAGAAGCGCCTCTTCACCGAGGGCGGCGAGGTCAAGGCCGGCGAACAGCTCTATCAGATCGATCCCGCCCTCTACCAGGCCAACGTCGACAGCCAGAAGGCTGCGCTGGCCCGCGCGCAGGCGCAGCAGAAGACGGCCGCGCTGCTGGCCGAGCGCTACAAGCCGCTGGTCGCCACCCGCGCGGTCAGCCAGCAGACCTACGACAATGCCGTCGCCTCGCGCGATCAGGCCGCCGCCGACGTGCTGTCGGCCAAGGCGGCGCTGGACACGGCCCGCATCAACCTCGTCTACACCAAGGTGTTGTCGCCCATCGACGGCATCATCGGCCGCTCCGCAGTCACCGAAGGTGCGCTCGTGACGGCCAACCAGACCAGCGCGCTCGCCGCGGTGCAGCAAATCGACCCTATCTACGTCGACCTCACGCAGTCCAGCGTGCAGTTGCTGCGCCTGCAGGACGCGCTGGCCAGCGGCCAGCTGCAAAAGGCGAATGGCGAGCAGGCCGCGCTCGTCACGCTGACGCTGGAAGACGGCTCGCAATACAAAGAGACCGGCAAGCTCCAGTTTTCGGAAGTGACCGTGGACCCGGGCACTGGCTCGATCACGCTGCGCGCCGTGTTCCCCAACCCGGACCGGCGCCTGTTGCCCGGCATGTTCGTGCGCGCGCGCCTGGCTGACGGCGTCGCGGCCGACGGCCTGCTGGTGCCGCAGCGCGGCGTGACGCGCAACCAGCGCGGCCAGCCGACCGCGCTGGTCGTCAACGCCAAGAACCAGGTCGAATTGCGTGACCTGAAGACCGACCGCGCCATCGGCGACAAGTGGCTCGTGACGGACGGCCTGTCCGCCGGCGACCGCGTGATCGTGGAAGGCCTGCAGATGGTGCGCCCCGGCGTTGAAGTCGTCGCCACCGAGGCCAGCGCCAAGGCGCCGCAGCCGCAGCAGCCGCAAGCTGCCGGCGCCGCGCCGGCCAAGCAGTAATCAGGGAGCCACGCATGGCAAAGTTTTTTATCGACAGGCCGGTATTTGCCTGGGTGATCGCGATCGTGCTGATGATGGCCGGCGCGCTGTCCATCCTGCAGCTGCCGGTTGCCCAATATCCCAACATCGCGCCGCCCGCCATCGGCATCGCGGTGACCTACCCGGGCGCGTCCGCGCAGACCGTGCAGGACACCGTCGTGCAGGTGATCGAGCAGCAGATGAACGGTCTTGACGGCCTGCAGTACATCTCCTCGGAAAGCAACTCCGACGGCAGCATGTCCATCACGCTGACCTTCAAACAGGGCACCAATCCCGACACCGCGCAGGTGCAGGTTCAGAACAAGCTTGCGCTGGCGCAGCCGCTCCTGCCGCAGGAAGTGCAGCAGCAGGGCATCCGCGTCACCAAGGCCACCAAGAACTTCCTGATCGTGGCGGGCTTCGTGTCCACCGACGGCACGATGACCAAGGACGACCTGGCCGACTATGTCGCCTCGTACGTGCAGGATCCCATCAGCCGCACGCAGGGCGTGGGCGACTTCCAGCTCTTCGGCTCGCAGTATGCGATGCGGATCTGGCTCGACCCGGCCAAGCTCGTCAACTATGGGCTGACCTCGGTCGACATCACCACCGCGATCAAGGAACAGAACGTGCAGGTGTCGTCCGGCCAGCTGGGCGGCCTGCCGTCCGTGCGCGGCCAGCAGCTGAACGCCACCATCATCGGCCCGTCGCGTCTGCAGACGCCCGAGGACTTCGGCCAGATTCTGCTCAAGGTCAATTCCGACGGTTCGCAGGTGCGTCTGCGCGATGTCTCGCGCATCGAACTGGGCGGCCAGACCTACGCCATCGACAGCTTCTATAACGGCAATCCGGCCTCGGGCCTGGCCATCAAGCTGGCGCCGGGCGCCAACGCGCTGGACACGGCGCAGGCGGTGCGCGACACCATCAACAACCTCAAGCCGTATTTCCCGCCGGGCATGGACGTCGTCTATCCGTACGACACGACGCCGTTCGTCAGCCTGTCGATCCATGAAGTGTTCAAGACGCTGGTCGA
>JAEYVD010000197.1 GCA_023432075.1 Pseudomonadota bacterium
CACCGACATGAACCCGGCCGACGGCGACCGCGCCGCCGACATGGTGGCGGTGCTGTCCTTGCCCCACTACGGCCAAGCGCGCGACATCGCGGGGATGGTCGCATTTTTGGCAGGACCCGAAGGCCGCTACGTCACCGGCGCAAGTCTTGCGGTGGACGGCGGCTACGCGGCTTGATGCGGTTCGTCGAAACTTTTTTGCCACCCGACTTGCACAAACAAAAAAAGCCCCATATAATCTTTCTTCTTCGCAGCACACACATAACGAAACGCTACGGCGCACAGCGCAGCAGCAGATCAAAGTGAGTGACTTGCAGGGCTGTTAGCTCAGTTGGTAGAGCAGCGGACTCTTAATCCGTAGGTCGAGTGTTCGAGCCACTCACAGCCCACCAGAATTCTTCGGCAGTACATCAAAAAGCCCACCGGTCTCGGTGGGCTTTTTGCATTGCTTCGCAATTATTGTCTTGGCGCGTGCAACCGTCATGCCAATATCCGCAGCGCCGTCTCAATGCCAAACGCCTGCGCAAATTGCTGCGCCGGCAGCGGCTTGCCGAACAGATACCCCTGTCCCTCTTCACAATGCTCGGCCAGCAGCCGTTCGCGTTGCGCGTCTGTTTCGATGCCTTCGGCGATCGTGTTCAGGTCAAAACTGCGCGCCACGTCCACGATGGCGCGGATCACGGTGGCGTCGCGGTTTGACTCCAGCATGCCGCTGACAAACGAGCGGTCGATCTTGATGCGCGTGATGGGGTGGGTCTTCAACAGGCTTAGCGACGCGTACCCCGTGCCGAAGTCATCGAACGAGATGCCCACGCCTTGCGCACGCAGGCGCTGCAGCGTTTCCAGCACCGTGTCGTCGCTGTTCAGCACGATGTTCTCGGTGATTTCCAGTTCCAGCGCCTCGGGCGGCAGGCCGTGCCGGTCGAGCGTCTGCGCGACCTCGGCCGCCAGGTCTCCCTCACGGAATTGCACGCCGAATAGGTTCACGGCGATGCGGAAGTCGTGCAAACCGCTGCGGCGCCAGAACGCGGCCTGGCCGCAGGCTTCGTTCAACACCCACGAGCCCACGGTGCCGGCCAGCGGTCCGCCTTCCAGGGAGGGCAGAAATACGCCTGGCGCCAGCAGGCCCAGTTGGGGATGACGCCATCGCAACAGCGCTTCGGCGCCGGTCAGCGCGCCGGTGGCCAGGTGGATCTGCGGCTGGTAGAAGAGCAGGAATTCGCCTTTGGCGACCGCGCGGTGCAGCTCCATGCCGTACAGGCGCCGCGCGACGGCTTCCATGCGCAGGTTGGGGGCGAAGACAGAGACGCGGCCGCGGCCAACCGACTTGGCCTTGACCAGGGCGAGATCGGCGTTGCCGACAAGCTCGAGCGCTTCGTGGGCATGCAATGGCGCAATGGCCACGCCGCAGCTTGCGGTGAGCCGAAGCTCCTGTCCCGCGATATGGAGGGGTTCGGCAATCCGCGCGAGTGCCTGCTGCGCCAATTGCGTTGCCTGCGTCAGGTCGCCGGCGTCGTGCTGCAGGATGGCGAATTCGTCGCTGCCCAGGCGTGCGACGGTGTCGCAGGGATCCGCCGTACGCTCCAGGCGCGCCGACAGTTCCCGCAAGATCGCGTCGCCGATCGCGTGGCCCATGGTGTCGTTGATGTCCTTGAAGCCGTCCAGATCCAGCATCAGGATGGCGGCGGGACACGGGCGCGCCAGGACTTCTTCCACGCGCCGATAGAAGACGCCGCGGTTGGCCAGGCCCGTCAGCGGATCGAAGCCGGTGAATTTGCGTGCGTCCTCGTCATGCCGCATGGGCGCGGGTTCCGCGCCGGAACGGGGCGCGGCGGCCAGGTGCGCTCGCCGCTCGGCCGTGGCCCGCTCGCTTATCGTGCGGGCGCGCTCGGCGTTGACCTCGACACGCCGAAGCTCGAGACGGTCGGACGCCATGCGGGCCAGTTCGCGCAAGCGGTCCTTGTCTTCCTCGCTGAAGTCGGTGTGCGGTTCCGTGTCGATGACGCACAGCGCGCCCAGCGGATGGCCTTCGGGGGAACTCAAAGGCACGCCGGCATAGAACCGGATGCTTGCCGCGCCGCAGACGAGGGGATTGTCATGAAAGCGTTCGTCCAGCCGGGCATCCGGCACGACCATGACGTCGTCCTGCAAGACAGCGTGAGCGCAGAAGGAGACGTCGCGGCGCATGTCCGTTTCCTGAACGCCTATGCTGGCCGCAAAGAAGACATGATCGCTGCCGATCATGTTGATGGCCGACACCGGCATGTTGAACATGCGCGATGCAATGCGGACGACCGGATCAAGACTGGGCAGCGCGCGCCGCGTATCCAGACCATATTCCGACAAGGCACGCAGCCTCTCGGTCTCGCTCGGCAGAGGTGGGGGGCATTTCATCTACAGCCTCCTTTCTATTTCTCCTTGTGCTGCGCCGTTCTGGATTTCCCTGCGTTGCGGGGGCAAGCCGCGCAACGAATCACCGTCCCGGCCGGGGGCCTGCGGGGACACGCGGGAGGCGCCGAAGAACCAGTATCGAAGTGTGACGCGATCGGGACAAATTCGCAGACACACCTGTAACTGAATGTTCTGGTTTTGAATTTATCGCAGGTTTCTCCGTTTTTCCAGCGTGCGGCGGGGCGCGATCCCGCGAACACCCATGACGCCGCCGTCGCGCGCGCGGTTCCACGCGATACGCGCCCAACGCGTCATAGCCATTACTGGCAGGTCAAAAACGATCATTTTCTTGCGTGGGAGGTTTTCAGCTTGCATTCATCGTTGCGTCACACGTGGCAAACAGAATGCGGGCCTCGATCAGCTTCCGCGGGAAAAAAGGAAAATGAAGTTCTGGAATCGGAATGTGCTGGCCTGCGCCGTCATGAGTGCGATGACGCTGATTGCGGGTTGCGGTGGCGATAACGGCAACGATGACGAAACGCCGCCGGTCACCGAAGAACCGCCCGCGCAGGCCCGGCCGCTGGAACTCACGATCCTTCACATCAACGACCACCATTCCACGCTGGACGGCAAGGACAAGACGCTGACGCTGAAGAACGCGGCCGGGGTCGATACCGACGTGACCGTGTCCGCCGCCGGCATGCCGCGCGTGAAGGCCGCCATCGACCAGCTGGCCGCGAATTCGCCGAACGTGCTGAAGCTGCATGCGGGCGATGCGCAGACCGGCACGCTGTATTTCAACCGCGCCGGCGCGCCGGGCGAGGCCGATGCCGCGCTGATGAACACGGTGTGCTTCGATGCGATGGCCGTCGGCAACCACGAGTTCGACAAGGGCGACGACGGCCTGAAGCGGTTTGTGGACTTCCTGCACGCTGGCGCCTGCAAGACGCCGGTCCTGAGCGCGAACGTGAGCTTTGGCGCCAGTTCGCCGTTGCAGGGCGCCGATCTGGTCAAGCCCGCCGTCGTTGTCGAGCGCGATGCCCAGAAGATCGGCATTGTCGGCCTGACCATCGCCAGCAAGACCAAGGAATCGTCGAGCCCCAATGCGGACACGACGTTCTCCGACGAAGCGGTGGCCGCCCAGGGGCAGATCGATGCCCTGCGGGCCAACGGCGTGAACAAGATCATCTTGCTGAGCCATATCGGCTACGGCTACGACAAGGATGTGATTGCCAAACTGAGCGGCGTGGACGTGGTCGTGGGGGGCGATTCGCACACGCTGCTGGGTCCCGACGCCATGAAGACGCTGAACGTGGGCACGCCGGGCGGCGCCTACCCCACGCGTCTGACCGACAAGGACGGCAAGCAGGTCTGCCTGGTGCAGGCGTGGGAATACGCGCAGGTCGTGGGCGAGCTCAAGGTCAGCTTCGATGCCAATGGCGACGTGACGAACTGCGCGGGGACGCCTCATGTGCTGATCGACAGCGACTATCGGGTCAAGACGGGCAATACGCTTGTGGCCGCGTCCGACGCCGATCGCGCCGCCTTCAAGGCCGAGGTCGCAGCCACCGGTTTCCTGCGTGAGCAGATGCCGGACGCCTCCGCGGTGTCGGTGCTGCAACCGTTCAAGGACAAGATCGACGTCTTCAGCAAGACCAACGTTGCGCAGGTGCCGCTGGAGCTGTGCTTTCGCCGCATTCCGGGTCCCACGCCCGCCAGCAATGCGGCCAGCCCGGCTTGCGAGAGCGAAGGCAACGTCGCCCTGCGCGGCGGCGACATCCAGCAGATGGTCGCGCAAGCGTATCTGGACGTGGCCAACGCCGAATATGGCGGCGCCGACATGACCTTGCAAAGCGGCGGCGGCGTGCGGCGGGCCTTGAACGGCACCGTGACGGCGGCCGACGTGATCGCCGTGGTCCCGTTCGGCAACATGCTGTGGCGCCTGGACCTGACCGCCAACGAGGTCCGGTCCATGATCGAGGACGGCCTGGAGGCGACGTACAAGCCGGGCGGCAAGGACGGTCCTTATCCCTACGCGGCGGGCTTGCGCTGGGACGTAACGGCCTCCAATGCGAAGGGCAGCCGCGCCAGCAACTTCCAAACCCTGGATCAGGCAACCGGCACGTGGCTGCCGCTGGACAACACGCGCACCTATCGCCTGTTCGTGCTGAGCTTCAATGCGACGGGTGGCGACGGCTACACGACCCTGGCCAACGTGCCGGCCGAGCGCCGTTCCGACATCGGTGTGCTGGACGCCGACGTTTTCCAGGCCTATATCGACATGCAGACGAGGGACGCGGGCACAGGCCTGCCGATTCTGAATCGTATCGACAACGACCGGTACAGCACGCACGTCTGGCAGCCGTGATCGAAGGTGGGGCGTCCGGGCGTACAAAATGTTGCCCGACGCCCCGCAGCCCCTTGCTAGCATGATCCACGCCGGAATCAACCGGTATCTGGATGGACAGTGGAGGTTGCCATGAACTCAAGAACAATCAACCGGATCGCCGTGCTTGCGACCGCGGGCGTGCTGCTGGCCGGTTGCGCGACGCAACAACAAACGAATACCGCTGTCGGAACGGGCGCGGGCGCGGCGTTGGGCGCTGGCATTGGCGCGTTGATCGGTCACGGCAAGGGCGCCGCGATCGGCGCCGGCATCGGTGCGGTGGCGGGCGGCCTGGTGGGCTACAACTGGAAGGTGGTCAAGGAGGACGTGCAGAACTCCGGCGCCTCGTCGCTGGGCATCGACGTTGTGGAAATGCCCGACGGCAGCCTGAAGGTCAATATTCCGAGCGGCGTGTCGTTCGATACGGACAAGACGCAGCTCAAGCCGGCATTGCTGCCGGTCCTCGATAGCGTGGCGCGGTCGCTGAACCAGCATCCCGAGCTGCGGGCCAAGGTGGTCGGCCATACCGACAGCACCGGCTCGCTGGCGCACAACCAGACCCTGTCGGTGAATCGCGCCAAGAGCGTGACCGATTATCTGGCCAAGCAGGGGGTGGCGGGCACGCGTCTGTCCGTGGAGGGCCGTGGCCCGAACGATCCGATCGGCGACAATGCGACGGCCGAAGGGCGCGCGCTGAACCGGCGCGTGGAGATCTACCTGTACGCGGTCCGGCAGTAAGCACGGGCGCATTCCTTGCTATCAGGCGGCTGGCGCGATGCGCGGCCGCCTTTTCTTTCCGGAGTCTGTCATGAGCGATTTTCCTCCCGCCCGCATCGGCACCGACACCGCGGTCGCCGCGCTCACCGGCTGGCAGGCCGTGGCCATGCGCGATGCCATCGAGAAGCGCTATCGCTTTCCCAACTTCAATGCCGCGTTCGGCTTCATGGCGCGCGTGGCGATGTTTGCGGAAAAGCTGAACCATCATCCCGAATGGACCAACGTCTACAACCGCGTGGACGTGACGCTGACCACGCATGATGCGGGGGGCGTGACCGAGCTGGATGTGCGGATGGCGCAGTTCATGGACGAGGCGGCCGAACACGCGGGCGCGACGGCGCCGAAGGCGCAGCCCTGATTCGAGTTGCCGGGCTGCGCGGCCTGCTGCTCAATCCGCCGCGTCGCCGGCCTCGGTGTGCAGGTGGCCGATCAAGCGGTCCAGCATGTCGCCGAATTGCCGCTGTTCATCGGCGGTCAGGCAGCCGAAGATTTCGTCGTTGCGGCGCGCAATGAGATCGATGATGCGGCGGTAGTGCGTCAGGCCCTCGGCGGTCGGCGCCAGCACCACGCCGCGTCCGTCGGACGCGGAGACCTTTTTTTCGACAAGCCCGCGATCCACCAGCGCCTGCGCCGAGCGGCTGGCCTGGCCCTTGTTCAGATTGGCGGCGCGTGCCAAATCGTTGACCGACAGCGGCGCAAACCGGCCGATGGCGGCGAGGCAGCGCGCCTCGCCCAGCGGAATGTCGCAGTCCTTGAGATAGGCCCGATTCGTGTCGCGGTCCGTGATCTTGTTGAGCACATGAAGGCGGTAGGTGAGGAATCGTTCCAGGGAGGGCGTTTTCACGTGGGACGGGCGGGATCGGCGCCCGCGCAGGATGAGGCCGGATAGTTTGCCACAGCGCCGTCGGCCCGGCAGGCGGCTTCGGCCTGCGCCAGCAGTGCCAGCGCTTCTTGCGCAGACGGCAGGCGGCTGAGCAGCGACAAACCGAGTATCGACAGAAAGAGCGGCGCGTGCGATTCGCCGACGCGCGTGAGCGTTTGCGCCATGCTGGTGTAGACCTGGTCCAGGGCTTCGGGATTCATGCGTGGCCTTTCGAGGTGGCGGTGGGGGTGAGCGAGGGGTAGTAGGGTGCCAGCGCGGCGCGCAGGTCGGCGGCGGCAGGCGCAATCCAGCGTCCCAGCACGTAGCCGTCGGGGCGCAGCAGGTAGACGGCTCCGGCCTGGTTGCCGTAACGCGCGGCGAGCTGGCCGTGCGGGTCGGCCAGGCCGCCCGGGCCGGCACGCAACACCCGCAGTGGTCGCGGGGCATCCTGCGTGGCCGCGGCCAGCGCATCCAGCGCGGCCGACAAGGCTGGCGCGGGCGAAATGGCCAGCGCCACGAAGCCCGCGCCGAAATGGGCGGTCAGGTATTGCGGCACGTCGCCGTCCTGCAGCAGCACGTCGGGCGCCGGTTGGCCCGGCACGGCGGCCGGGCCAGCCTCGGGGGCGCGGTCCTCGCGGTTCAAGGGCGAGGTGTCGTACGAGATGGGCGCGGACTGGCGGGGATTGATGAGCGAGCGCACGCCGTCGTCCACCAGCGCGAGGCGCAGCGCGGCCTCGCGCATGAGCCGGAAGCCGAAGTCCGGCGGCGCCATGAATTCCGTGCTCTTGGCGCCGTAGGCCAGATTCTGGCGCGTGGCATGGACGCGCTCGATGCTGTAACTGTCCAGCAGGGCGTCGGGCGACTGGCCCTTCAGCACCCAGGCAAGTTTCCAGGCCAGGTTGCCGGCGTCGTCCAGCCCGGAATTCAGGCCGCGCACGCCGAAGATCGGCACGAGGTGGCCCGCGTCGCCCGCGAACAGCACGCGGCCGTGGCGGTAGCGATCCAGCGTCAGGCACTTGGCGTTGTAGATCGAGATCCAGAGCGGCTTCCAGGGCGCGGTCTCGCCGATCATGTCCAGGTGGCTCTGCACACGCGGCAGCACGTTTTCCGGCTTGACGGCTTCGTCGGGGTCTTCGTCGTCACGGATCTGGTAGTCGACGCGCCACACGTTGCCGGGCTGGCGATGCATCAGCAGCGTGGACCCCGGATTGGAGGGCGGATCGAACCACGCAAGGCGCTCGACGGGCCGTTGCGATTCCTGTTCGATGTCGACGATGACGTAGCGCCCCTCGTACTGCATGCCTTCCAGCTTCAAGCCCATCGCGTCGCGCACGGTGCTGCGGCCGCCGTCGCAGGCGACGAGCCAATCGGCGCGCACCGTCTGGCGGGCGCCGTCCGCCTCCACCTCGACCGATACGCCGTCCGGACCGGGCTGCACGGCCGTGACGCGTGCCGACCAGGCAAGCGTGGCGAGGCCGGGATGGCGCCGCATGGCCTGGTGCGCGAATTCCTCCACGTAGTACTGCTGGATGTTCACCATCGGGGCGTACCGCTGCAGGGGATCGTGCGGCATCTGGAAGTGCAGGACTTCGCGGTCGCGGTAGTAGCTTCGCCCGCCCGTCCAGGCCAGACCCGTGTCGATCAGCGGCCGGTCGGCGCCGATCCAGCCCAGGATCTCCTGCGACCGGCGCGACATGCAGATGGCGCGGCTGCCGCTGCAATAGCCTTCATCGGCCTCGACGGTGAGGGAGGCGATGCCGTACTCGGCGAGCAGGGCGGCCAGGGTCAGCCCGACCGGACCGCCGCCGGCGATCAGGACGGGAATGTGCGAGGGGAGCGTCATGCTGTCTCCAGAATTTGGTTGTTTGCGCAACTATATGCCCGGCATGTTGCGCGCGCAACCAATTTTTGAAGGCGATAAAAAACCCGCCAAGGGGCGGGTTTGGGGGCCGGTTCAGGCCGGTTGGCGGCCATCAGTGGCGCGTGTCAGTTGCGTACGTTGTAGATCCGCATCGCCTGCTGCTTCTGGTTGGCGTCCAGCACGCGCAGCACCACGACCTTGGCGGTGAAACCGTCGGGCAGCTTGAGCTGGCCCAGCGCGTAGTCGTACCGGTCGACCGTCAGCGCGGGACCTTCCGGCGTCACCGTGGCGGAGCGGCCGTTGGGGTAGGAGCCTTCGATGGCGAAGGTCAGCGTGCCCTTGAAGGGCGCGCCCGTGCGTTCTTCGCGCATCACCAGCACTTGGTAGTCGAGCAGGCCGGGGGCGCGCTTGAAGGTGGCCGAGCGGATGCCGAGGTTGCCGCCGCGGGGGTCGGGCGGCATGGCGTCCTGGAACAGCACCAGTTCCTTGTTCAGGGTTTCGATCTTGGCGCGGCTTTCCGCCAGGTCGGTGGTCAGCTTTTCGTGACCGGCCTTGTTGGCGTCGCGCTGCTGGGTAGCTTCTTCAAGCTGGGTTTGCAGGCGCTGGCGCTCCATGTTGGAGGCGCTGAGCTCGCTGTGCAGCTGTTCGGATTGTTCGACGGTCAGGCGTTGCGGGCCGTAGTTGGTTTGCAGGAAGAGCACGCCGCCCGCGCCAAGCGCAATGCCAACCAGCAGCAGAACGAGCCAGCGCGGCATGCGGCGCGTGCGTTGTCCCGGTTGGTATACGGAGGGCTTGAACGTGGCCCGTTGCGATCTTCCAAACATCCCCATTCCTAGAAAACTTCCTGTGTATGTGCTCGTGGGCAGGCGCGCGCGCATGCCAAAGCGTCAGAGAATACCCCGTTAGCCGGGGGCGTTGCGTGCGCGGACAAGCCTCGTTGCGCACCTTGATATTGTGAAATATGTGAGCGTCACGCGGCGGAGCTGGCCAGTTCCGCGTCCAGGTCGGCGAGCCGTTGCGGGGTGCCGACGTCGGTCCAGCGGCCGGCATGCCGCGCGCCGCGCACCTGGTTTTGGCCCATCGCCTGCCGCAGCAGCGGCGCCAGCGG
>JAEYVD010000234.1 GCA_023432075.1 Pseudomonadota bacterium
GGGCGTTGGGATCGGCGCCGCCCGTGTAGACCAGATGCACGTGGCAATCGGCCAGGCTGGGCATGAGCGTCATGCCGGTGGTGTCCACGCGGGCGCCTGCATAGCCTGAGAATTCCGCAGCCGGCGCCACGCGGGCCACGCGCGCGCCTTCGACCAGCACGCCGTGTCCGGGCAGCGTCTGCCCTTCTCCGTCGAATACCTTGCCGCCGATGAAGAGGGTCTGCCGTGTCGCGGTCATGTCAGTGGACTCCGTGGGCGCGCGGCGTCAGCTCACCACGTCCAGCCCCTCGCGGGACATGGACTGCAGGCGGGGCATCAGGCCGAGCAGATGTTGGCTGTAGGGATGCTGCGGATGTTCGAACAGGGATTCGGTATCGGCCACTTCCAGCAACTCGCCGTGACGCATCACGCCGACGCGGTCGCACATCTGCCGGATCACCGGCAGGTCGTGGCTGATGAACAGCATGGTCAGCCCCAGCTCTTCCTGCAGGTCCTTGAGCAGGTTCAGGATCTGCGCCTGGATGGACACGTCCAGCGCCGAGGTGGGTTCATCGCAGATCAAAAAGCGGGGCCGCGTGGCCAGCGCCCGCGCGATGCAGATGCGCTGGCGTTGTCCACCCGAGAACTCGTGCGGAAAGCGTTCGGCGGCGCGGCTGCCCAACCCCACCACGTCGAGCAGGTCGGCCACGATGCGGCGCGTTTCGGCTTCGCTGGCGGCCAGCTTGTGAAAGCGGATCGGCTCGGCCACGATGTCCAGCACGCGCATGCGCGGATTCAGCGATGAGAACGGATCCTGGAAGATCATCTGGATCTGCCGCCGGAACGGGTTCAGTTCCTTCTCGCCCTTGAGCGCCGTGAGATCGGTGCCGCCAAACGTGACCGATCCTTCGCTGGGCGTGTAAAGCCCCGAGATCAGCCGCGCCACCGTCGATTTGCCGGAGCCCGATTCGCCGACCAGGCCAAAGACCTCGCCTTCGCCGATGGACAGATTCACGCGTTTGACCGCATCCAGCGTGCGCTGGTTGCGCTTGAAGAAGGCGCTCTTGAGCACGAACCGCATCGACAGGTCGCGCGCCTGGACCAGCGGGCCTTCCGTGCGCTTGCCGAAGTCGCGGCGCTGGCCCAGCCAATGCGTGGCCAGGTCCAGCGGTTGCGCGGGCGTCTTCACGTCCTCGATGTAGGTCACCAGCGGAAAGCGCCGGAGCTTGATGTCCGGACGCGGCACGGCCGAGATGAGGCTGCGGGTGTAGGGATGATCGGGGTCGCCCAGGATCTTGGCCGTGGGGCCTTGCTCGACCAGCTTGCCGTGATACAGCACGGCCACGCGGTCGGTCACGTCGGCGATCACGCCCATGTCGTGCGTGATGATGATCATGCCGACCTGCTCTTCGCGGCACAGCTTTCTGAGCAGATCCAGGATCTGCGCCTGGATGGATACGTCCAGCGCGGTGGTGGGTTCGTCGGCAATGATGACTTCGGGTTCGCAGCACAACGCCAGCGCAATCACCACGCGCTGTCGCATGCCGCCCGAGAACTGATGGGGATACTGCTGCACGCGCAGTTCGGGCTGGTCGATGCCGACCTGCGCCAGAAGCTGCACGGCGCGTTTTTTTGCCGCGTCGTGCGTCAGGTCCAGATGCACCAGCATGGTTTCCACCAGCTGGCTTTCGACGGTCTGCAAGGGGTCGAGCGAAGTCAGCGGATCCTGGAAGATCATGCCAATGCGCCGGCCTCGAACTTTGCGTTTCTGCGCGGGCGTCAGCGTATCGATGCGTTCGCCGTTCAGCAGCACCGCGCCGCCCGCCAGGCGGCCGGGCGCTTCGAGCAGGCCGATGACGGCGTTGCCGATCGTGGATTTTCCCGCGCCGGATTCGCCGACCACGCCCAGGATCTCGCCTTTCTCAAGCGCGAGCGATACGCCGTCCACCGCCACCAGCGTGCCGCGGCGGCTGGGGAATTCGATGCGGATGTCTTCGATGTTCAGAAGGGCCATGACGTCCTCAGCGCAGCTTGGGGTTGAGCGCGTCGCGCAGCCAGTCGCCCAGCAGGTTGACCGACAGCACCAGCGCCACCAGCGCGATGCCGGGGAAGATGGAGATCCACCACATGCCCGAGAACAGGTAGCTGTTGCCGATGCGGATCAGCGTGCCGAGCGACGGCGCGGTGGGCGGCACGCCCACGCCCAGGAACGACAGCGTGGCCTCGGTGATGATCGCCACGGCCAGGTGGATGGTGGCGATGACCAGCACCGGCCCCATGACGTTGGGCAGGATGTGGCGGCGCAGGATGGTGATGGGGCCGATGCCGATCAGCTTGGCCGCCTGCACGTATTCCTTGTTGCGCTCGACCAGCGTCGAACCGCGCACGGTGCGCGCATACTGCACCCAGCCCGAGATCCCGATCGCAAAGATCAGCACATACAGCGCCAGCTGGTCGTGCATGTCGCGCGGCAGCAGTCCGCGCGCCACGCCGTCGATCAGCAGCGCCACCAGAATGGCCGGAAACGACAGCTGCACGTCGGCGATGCGCATGATGAAGCTGTCCACGCGACCGCCCGCGTAGCCGCTGATGAGGCCAAGCGTCACGCCTAACACCATCGAGAACAGCACCGAGGCAAAGCCGACCAGCAGCGACACCCGCGAGCCATACATCACGGCCGACAGGATGTCGCGGCCCTGGTCGTCCGTGCCCAACAGAAAGTCGGGACTGCCGCCCTCTTCCCAGGCCGGCGGCGTGTTGGCGTCCATGATGCTGAGCGACGCGAGATCGAAGGGGTTGTGGGGCGCCACGACGGGCGCGAACAACGCGCCCAGCACGATGACCAGCGTGACGATCGCGGCGACGATGGCGCCGGGCGAACGCTTGAAGCTGTGCCACAGGTCGCTGTCGGCGGCGCGCGTGAAGAAGGGGGCGATGCGAGCAATCATGCGATTTCCTTTTTTACCGCTATTCATTTGCTCTGCACGCGCAGACGCGGGTCCACGGCGAAGTAAAGCAGGTCGACGACCAGGTTGATAACCACGAACATGAAGGCGATCAGCACCAGATACGCGGCCATGACGGGGATGTCCACCATGCTGATGGCCTGGATGAACAACAGCCCCATGCCGGGCCACTGAAACACCGTCTCGGTGATAATGGCGAAGGCAATGATGGAGCCGAGTTGAAGCCCCGTGATGGTGATGACGGGCACCATCGTGTTCTTGAGCGCGTGGCGGAAATTGATCAGCCGTTCCGGCAGTCCGCGCGCCCGCGCGAACTTGATGAAATCGGCGCGCAGCACTTCCAGCATCTCGGCGCGCACCAGACGCATGATGAGGGTCATCTGAAAGAGCGCCAGCGTGATGGCGGGCATGATGAGCGCGAGCCATCCGGATTTGGTCAGAAAGCCCGTGGTCCACCAGCCCAGGCTGACGACGTCGCCGCGCCCGAAGCTGGGCAGCCATCTCAGCTGCACGCCGAAGAACAGGATGAGCAGGATGCCGATAAGAAAGGTGGGCAGCGAAATGCCGGCCAGCGAAATCGCCATGAATGCCTTGGACAGCACGCCGTGCCGCTTGAGTGCGGTGTAGATGCCCATCGGAATGCCCAGCGCCAGCGCCATGACGGCGGACACGAACGACAGTTCCAGCGTGGCCGGCATGCGCTCTTCAAGCAGCTCGCTGACCGGGCGGCGGTGCCGGTACGACATGCCGAAATCGCCCTGCACCGCGTTGGCGACGAAGTGGGCGTACTGCACGATGAACGGATCGTCCAGGCCGAGCTGTTCGCGCAGCTGCGCCCGTTGCTCGGGCGTGGTGTCCTGGCCGACCATGCTGGCGACCGGGTCGCCTACGTAGCGGAACATGGAGAACGCAATCAGCGCTACCGTCAACATCACGAGCACCGACTGAAGCAGCCGCTGCGCAATAAAGGAAAGCATCTCAGAAAGCCCTCTGGTTCGGACGGCGCCGGGCCGCGTTCCGCGCGCAAGGCGGGAGTGGGGGCTGGGCCGGGCGCGTCCGGGCGGCGCGCGCCGCCCGGGGTTGCATCACGCGGCGTTTACGGCAGCACGACGTTGCGCAGGTCGAGCACGTCGTCGGCGCGCTGGATGACGGTGACGTTTTCCTTCACGCCCCA
>JAEYVD010000320.1 GCA_023432075.1 Pseudomonadota bacterium
CGCTTGAGCAACTGCGCAAACAACGCAAAGTACTCGTGGGCATCCATGTTGTTGACCTGGTCGCGCACCGGCGTCTTCATGTCGATGGCCGGATCCACCTTGCCCTGCGGCGCTGTCCACGCCTTGCCCCAGCCGCTCAGCGGCGCGATCTTCACCTGGTCCTGCAGCTTGTGCACTTCTGCATAGTCCTCCGGCGTGCCCGTGCAATAGATGCGCCCCAGCAGCCAGACGATGCTCGTGGGCGACTTGTATTGCTTCATGCCCTGCGGCACGGCGCCTTCCCAGCCCGGCCCCGTCACGACGAAGGTCTGCGCGCCAGTGCCCGTCGTGCGCTTGCCCGGCACGTCGATCACGGTTGTCCATCCATCCAGCAGCGGAAACAGCGCGTAGCGGCCGTTCATGTCGGGCAGGCTGATGACCCAGGGCTCGTCGCCGACATCGAAAAAGGCGGTGGTGTACAGGGTGTCGGCGTTCGGCGCCGTCACGTCGCGGAACTTGGCGTCCGGATACTCGCGCAGCTTGATGAGCTGGCCCATCGGGGCGCGCGTGCCTTTAGGTTCGGCGACGTTGGTGATCACCCGGCGGGTCATCTCCATGGTCACCAGCGGGTAGGCGTAGATGTAGGCTTCAGTGGCCAGGACGAAACGGTCGTCGGCTTCCGGCAGGTTTGCCACCAGCCCTTCGGAGGCGGCTGCCGAGGCCCGGAACGCCGGTCCCAGCGAACCTGCAGCCAGCAGGGCCAATCCCCCTGCGTTCAGTTTGCGGCGAGTTAGCTTCATTGTTATCGCTCCAATGGATGGGTCTGACGAAGTTCACTTCGGGGACTTCCAACAAGCACGACGATGTTCTTGCAAGCTAATGCGCATTCGGTGTCGATGTGGCGGGGCACGCTCCACAGATCAGGGTCAGGGGAACCACGGCAAACGGCCGGCAGCGTGCCGCCGAAGGGCGGAGCTGCCTTTGTGCGCAGGGCCAAGGGGAAGCACGGTGCGCGAGCGCGCACGCGTGGGGAAGGCGGGGTGGACGTCCAAGAATGGGCTCCCTGAAGAAATCAGAGCAAACGCACCACTGAAGGAACTGGGCTACGGACCATCCATTCGACCGGCTCGCGCGAGGACGAATCGGTTTCGGTCAATCTATGCGCAGTTTTTTAGCGGCTCAAGTAGCCGGAATGACTACGACCATCCGCCATTGGTCGCAATCCGCTGCCCTACTTGCCCTTGCCGATCGACAGGGGCACGCCCCACACCGGATCCTGCATGCCCTGCTTGCCCAGGGGCGTGATCTGCATCGGCTTGAGCTTGGACAGCAATTCGCGCTGCGCGTCGGTCAGGTTCGTGCGCTGCGCGAAGTACTTCTGCGCAAAATCCATCGGCGCCGGCCACGTGTAGACCGTGAAGTCTTCCAGCGGGCACTCGATCATCTTCGGATCCACCGCGCGGCAGGCGGACTGCTTGAACTTGTAGCTGGGCGTCTTCATGTGCATGCGCTGGCTGAGCACCAGATCGCCGCCCTTGAGCGTGAAGCTGGCCAGCGCCAGCTTGGGCAGCACGCGCGACTGCACCTTGATGGCCGGGATGTCGCGCGACGTGGTGTCTTCGTAGTAACCGGCACGCGATCCTGGCGTGGTTTCGGTGACCTGCTGCTCGCCCCAGGCCACGCAGGCGCCCGACCCGCGATGCACCGCCGTGCAGACCTTCTGCGTGCGGGTCTGCGTGCCCGTGGTGCCTTCGTGCCAGTTCGTTTCCTTGTAGAACTCGCGATACAGCTCGGGCGACAGATACGCGGTGCCGTTGGCGCCCCGGCCCGACCCTTCCGCGCCGGGGCGCGCGCCGATCTGATTCAACGTGGCATTGAGCTTGTAATCGTCTCCACCTGTCAGCAGGTACTTGCCCGGCGGCAGGATGTGGACTTCAAACGCCTTGAACAAGTATGTCGTGTCCTTGTCCCGCTGCAGCGAGTTGTTCTGGAACTTGCGGCCGAAGGTGATGCGCGGGTCCGGTTCGAACATCCAGACGGTGTTGCCGGTCCAGGTCGTCATCAGCATCGCGTCCTTCAGCGAGGCGTGCGGCATCAGGTCCGCCACCAGCACCACGGCCATGTTCGCCTTCATCGCCTCGCCGATCAGGTCGACCAGCTTGCCGTATCGCGGATCGTCCGCCGTGCCCTCGCCGTTGGACGACGGAATCGTGACGCAGCCCGACAGGGTCAGGGCGAGCGTCAGGGCAGACAGAGCAAGTCGCGGGCGCGGCAGGGACATGGAATCGATCCTTGGGTCTGTGTTGGAGCAATGGCGCGCATCCTACCGGCTCAGGAACGGTTCGCAACATCCAGTTTGGCCGCTGAAACAGTTGGTGGCAGGACACGCCGCGCGAAATCGCGCCGTCAACGCGTATTTCGGGCAAAGCAGCGGTAATGGGTTGTTTCGAATGTTTCGCTTGCGCGGGTCGAATCAGGCCTGCCCCGGCCTTGTCTCCCATCAACTTCAGCGGCCGACATCCGCCCGGCACGGCGGCCCGCGTGGTTACACTCGCACTCTTTGCCGTCGCGCCACGGTCGATCCCGACCCTGGGCAAGCGGCAGATGCGTGGAATGACCATCACCAGAAAGCCGCTTAAAGCATTTGCATGCCTGCTGACCTCACTGCTGGGCGCCTGCGCCGGCAAGGGTCCGATGGGCGACGTCGAGCGCACCCTTACCGATCGCTACGGCGCCGACGTCCAGGTGGTGAGCATGCGCCCGCTGCGGCCGTCGGCCCCTTTCGCGCCGTGGAACGGCCTGTACGGCATCTACCTGCAAGACCGCACCGACGCCGAGCTATTCATGGTGCGCCTGGGTCCCGAGGAAAGCCTGGCCACGCTGACCGGCCGCATCGACGCTGCCCGCCAGGAAAAGGACGCGCACGTCGCGCGGCAGAAAGCAGCATTGGCGCAATTGCAGGCGCTTGACTTGCGGGGCGACGCATTCTCGCTTCAGACGGCATCGCTCCATGGCGACGTGCGCTGGAAGGTGGCGTACTTTGCCGACGTTGATGCGTTGCGCCAGGACGGCGCCATGCTGGACGACGCGGCTTGGCGCACCCTGGGCCGCATCGTCCTCGCGGGGCTCTCGCCCGCGCCATCGATCGGCATCGTCCCCGCCACGCACCGCGCGGACTATCGCGCCGCTCTGGACAAGGGCTATCACGGCAAGATCGAGTTCATCGGCGGCCAGCCAGCGACCGCCTTGCAAAGCCTGGAAGACGGGGCCGATCCGTGGTGGTCGGTCGACGCCGCGGCCCTGCCCGCGCCGCATATCGTGACCGAACGGCAAGCCGGCCTGCGCGAGGCCTGCTATGCGTCGATTGCCGCGCTGCGCGCCGAAAACACCTTCAAGACGCGCTACGGCATCTATGTGCAACCGCGCATGAACGTGCTGCAGGCCTATCGCATTGCCGACCGGCTGCGCGACGCCGGTTTGCGGCAAGGCCACACGGCCTACGCCGTCCTGGACCGCGTGGGCGGCCGCATGGTGTTGCGCGGCATCGTCGCCGAGGACGCGCAGCATGGCCCCGATGCTTATACCGTCGAGGGCATGTACGCGTACACGTTCACCTTCGCCACCGGCACGCTGCAGGTGCGCCGCTTGCCGGGGTGAAGTCGGCGCGGCTCAGTCGGCGCGCACGAAGAGCGCCAGCCGGTTCCAGTAGTCCACGCCCAGCAGCAGGCGATCGCCCAACGGCTTGAAGGCGAAGTCTCCGCCCTGGTTGTGCTGCATCTTGATAAGACCGCCATCGCGGCGCGCCTTCATGACAAGCGATCCATCGCCCTTGACGGCGCCATTCGCGCCGAAGACCAGTTCTCGCAGCGTGCCCATCGGACGCTTGTAGATCCCCTGCGGCAGTTGGGCCGGCGCGGCCTGCGCCAGCGCCTCGGCCGTCAGCGGCGCCAGGCTGTCGGCCAGCGCACACGCATCGGGACTGGCGATCGGGGCGGCGCACGCATGCTGCAGCATGGGCCGGGCATCGAGATACCGGCCGGCGGTCCAGGCCTCTTCGGCCGCCAGCGTGCACGTGCTCGCGGAAATTCCGTTCAGGCACGCGGCCTGCAGCGTCTTGTGGGCGGCCTCGCCCAGCGGGGCGGGCTGGCCGTCTTTACCCGATTCCAGTCCGCCGGCTTCGCGCCAGGCGTCCGGCAGCTTCTTGCACACGAACGGCAGGCCGCTGGCGCACAGGCTTTCCAGTTCCTTCAGGGGCGTCTCGTCGTAGGCGGCCAGGCATGCCATCAGGCCGCCCTTCCAGCACAGCGGCCAGACCTTGGCCTGCGGCAATTCGACGGGCGCGGCGCACGGGGCCGGCGTTTTCAGCACGTAAACCTGTTCAAACCCCACGTCGATGGACTTGCCGTCCGCGGGCAGCTTGTATTCATCATCCAGACCCAGATCCAGGTTGTAGAACGCCAGTTTGCCGTTATCGACCTGGTAGTACAGCAGCTCGGGACCGCCCAGCGCGCTCTTGCGGATCAGGTTGGAACTCAGCACGCGCATCTGGCCCCTTCCGTTGTCGTACTCGTACAGCCCGCACTGAAGCGGCGCCGAAGATTGGGCGTGCGCGGCCGGCGCAAGCCCGGCCAACAGCAAAAAGACAGGCAACATCGCGCAAAGACGATGGAGCGATTGCGCGATGCGGCTGCGCAAGCGGGAATGACGGGACATGAGTGATCAAGCCTTTTAAAGATTCAACGAGCGCGCATGAGCGCGCGCCGGGCGGTCTGCGCCCGCCGGCATTCTAAATAGGCTTGATGTCACCGCGGCGAAAAACGGCCGGACGTTTTGATCTGGGTTGAACGGAACCGGTATTTACGACGGCATCGCCCGCTATGCCCGACGCAATGCGCGCGGCAGATCCGTGCCGTAGTCGTCATGGGCATAGACCATTGCCGGCAAGGGCGACACGGAGCGGCCTCCTTGTTCCCATAGCATTTCGACCCAATCGGCCGCCACGTCGGCTATCGCATCCTGCACGCAGAAGGGCGGCTCAGTGGAAAACATGGGCACCGGCGGCTCCAATCCTGCTTCTCCGTGCACCACGTCAAAGAGATCGCGGAAGCCCTCGATGGATTTATTGAGCACATACAGATCCGGCCCTTCCAGCCCAATCACCACCGAAAAGGTCCCTTCGCCGCCCTGGTCGGGAAAGATGCCGAACTGGATCTCGCGCGCCTTGTCGGGCAATCGCGCGAACATGCCGGCCAGCGTGTGCAACGCGGCTGCCGTTTGCGCGTCCAGCGCGCGGCGCAGCGCGTCCTGATAGTCGTGTTTCGTCATCGCGCCAGCATAGCGCATGGTGGCACCCCATCACGCGTCGACGGGCATCCCGGCCAGCAACTTGTCCAGCGTCACCGGATAGTCCCGCACGCGCACGCCGGTCGCGTTGTACACCGCATTGGCGATGGCTGCCGCCACGCCGCACAGGCCCAGCTCGCCGACGCCCTTGGCCTTCATCGGCGACGACACCGGATCGTCTTCGTCCAGGAAGATGACCTCCTGACGCGGAATGTCGGCATGAACGGGAACCTCGTAGCTCGCCAGGTCATGATTGACGAAATAACCCAGTCGATGGTCGACGGCCAGCTCCTCCATCAACGCCGCGCCCACCCCCATGGTCATGGCGCCGATGACCTGGCTGCGCGCGGTTTTGGGATTGAGGATGCGGCCCGCGGCGCAGACGGCCAGCATGCGGCGCACGCGGGTCTCGCCGGTGGCGGCGTCCACGGCCACTTCCACGAAGTGCGCGCCGAAGGTGGACTGCTGGAATTTCTTGTCCAGATCGCCGAACTCTATCGCGTCTTCCGCGACCAGCTCGCCGCCCGACGCCGCGCGCACGAGGGGCGCGGCGCGTCCGCTGGCGTCGGTGACCGTGCCGTCCGCGAACACCGCGCCCGCGGCATCGAATCCCAACCGTTCAACGACCCGCGCGCGCAACTTCTCGCATGCCGCATAGACGCCCGCAGTCGAACTGTTTGCGCCCCACTGCCCGCCCGAGCCCGCCGATACGGGAAAGGACGAATCGCCCAGGCGCACGACCACGCGCGACAGCGGCACACCCAGCATTTCGGCCGCCGTCTGCGCAATGATGGTGTAACTGCCGGTGCCGATGTCAGTCATGTCGGTCTCGACGATCACGCGGCCCGTTGCATCCAGCCGCACGCGCGCGGCCGACTTGGTCACCAGGTTATTGCGAAAGGCGCTGGCCACGCCCAGGCCGATCAGCCACTGCCCTTCCCGGCGCGCACCGGGCTTGGGATCACGCTTGTCCCAGCCGAAGTGGCGGGCGCCGGTCTGCAGGCATTCGACAAACCGCCGGCGCGAGAACGGCCGTGACGGATCGGTGGGGTCGACTTGCGTATCGTTGATCACGCGGAACTGCACGGGATCCATGTCCAGCGCCTCGGCCATCTCGTCGATGGCGATTTCCAGCGCCATCATGCCGGGCGCCTCGCCGGGCGCGCGCATCGCGTTGCCTTCGGGCAGATCCAGCGTCATCAGGTTGAGCGCGGTGCGCTGGTTGGCGCCGGCATACAGCAGCTTGGTCTGCTGCACCGCCTCTTCGGGCTGGCCGTCCGGCAGGTCGCCGGACCAGCTTTCGTGCGAAATCGCCGTCAGCTTGCCGTCCTGTCCCGCGCCCAGCCGGATGCGTTGGATCGTGGCGGGCCGGTGCGTCGTGTTGTTGATCACCAGCGGGCGCGGCAGTGCCACCTTGACTGGCCTGCCCGCCTCGCGCGCGGCCAGCGCGGCCAGCAAGGCGTCCGCGCGCACGAAAAGCTTGCCCCCGAAACCGCCGCCAATGTAGGGCGAGATCAGGCGCACGTTCTCCTTGGGGATGCCCAGCGTGCGCGCCACGTCCGACCGCCCCCACGCGATCATCTGGTTGGAGGTCCAGAGCGTGAGCTTGTCGCCCTTCCACACGGCGAGCGACGCGTGCGGCTCCATCATGGCGTGCGACTGGTCAGGCGTGGTGTAGGTGTGGTCGATCTTGACGGGCGCGTCGGCAAAGGCGGCGTCGAAGTCGCCGGCGTCCGTCTTCGGAATGTGCTTGCCTGCGGCGCCTTTATCCCGCAATGCCGCCAGGTCGTACGCACCCGGCGCCCGCGCATACTGCACGCGGATGAGCTTGGCGGCTGCGCGCGCCTCCTCGAAGGTGTTGGCCACCACCACGGCGATGGCCTGGTGGTAGTGCTGGATTTCCGGGCCGCCCAGCAGCGTGGCCGTGTTCATCTTGCCCTTGCCCAGCTTGCCGGCGTTCTGCGCGGTCACGATGGCCAGGACGCCCGGTGCGCGGCGCGCGAGGTCGGTATCCATCGCGGTGATGGCGCCCTTTGCAATCGCGGCGCCCACCACGTAGCCGACAGCCGCATTCGGCGCGATGTCGTGATGCTCGTAGGCGTACGGGGCCTGGCCGCTCGTCTTGAGCGGGCCATCGATGCGATCGACGGGCTGGCCCACGACCTTGAGCTGGTCGATGGGATTCTGTGTCGCGGGAGTCTCGAATTTCATGGCCTTACGTCCTCGCTTGCATCAAGGCGGCGCCAAGCGCGCGCCGCGCCAGGGTCAGCTTGAAGGCGTTGTCTGGCGTGGGCGCAGCGCCCGCCAGCAATGCATCGGTCACGCGCGCCGCGCCATCCGGCAGTTGCGCTTCCGCCGACGCGTCGCGCCAAGGCTGGGGCGCCACGCCGCCCAGCGCCACACGGCCAGTGCCATCGTCCTGCACCACGGCGGCTACCGACACCAGCGCAAAGGCGTACGATGCGCGGTCACGCACCTTGCGGTAGATGTGCTTGCCGCCCAAGGGTTTGGGCAGCACCACCGCGGTGATCAGTTCGCCCGCATCGAGGTTGGTCTCGATGTGCGGCGTGTCGCCGGGCAACCGGTAGAAATCGGCAATGGGGATGACCCGCCGCGTCGCATCGGGGCGCACCGTCTCGACCTGCGCGTCCAGCAGGCGCATCGCCACCGCCATATCGCTGGGATGCGTGGCGATGCAGGCCTGGCTGCCTCCGATCACGGCCAGTTGCCGCGTCACGCCGCCGATCGCGGAACAGCCGCTGCCGGGCACGCGCTTGTTGCACGGCTGATTGGTGTCATAGAAGTACGGGCAGCGGGTGCGTTGCAGCAGATTGCCGGCGGTCGTGGCGCGGTTGCGGATCTGCGCCGACGCACCGGCCAGCAGGGCCCGCGCCAGCACCTCGTAATCGCGGCGCACGGCCTCGTTCGCGGCCAGGTCTGCGTTGCGCACCAGCGCGCCAATGCGCAGTCCGCCGTCGCCGGCCGGTTCGATCTGGTCCAGGTCCAGGCCGTTGACATCGATCAGATGCGCGGGCTTTTCCACCTCGATCTTCATCAGGTCCAGCAGATTGGTGCCGCCTGCGATGAACCGCGTCCGCGGCTCCCGCGCGGCGCTGGCGGCCGCCTCGGCGTCGGTCCGGGGACGCTCATACGTGAAGGATTTCATGCCTTGCCCTCCGCGACGTCCTCGATGGCATCCAGGATGTTGGCGTAGGCGCCGCAGCGGCAGATGTTGCCGCTCATGCGTTCGCGGATTTCCTCGGGCGTCAGCAGCGGGCGTTCGTTCAGCGTTCCGGTCACGTGGCTGGGCATGCCCCGCGCAGCCTCGTCCAGCATGCCCACCGCCGAGCAGATCTGCCCCGGCGTACAGTAGCCGCACTGGTAGCCGTCATGCTTGACGAACGCGGCCTGCAGCGGATGCAGCGCGCCCGGCGTGCCCAGCCCCTCGATGGTGGTGATCTGCTGGCCATCGTGCATGACGGCCAGCGTCAGACAGGAATTGATGCGTTTGCCGTCCAGCAGCACGGTACAGGCGCCGCATTGCCCGTGATCGCAGCCCTTCTTGGTGCCGGTCATGTGCAAGTGTTCGCGCAACGCGTCCAGCAGGCTGGTGCGCAGGTCCAGCGCCAATTCGTGGGTGTTGCCGTTCACGGTCAGCGTGACTGTCGCCTTCAGGCTTTGCGGCGGCGCGGTGTTCTGGGCAGCGCACATGGCAGGCGTTCCGAATGCGGTAGCGGACGCGGCGCCCGCCTTGAGCAGGTTGCGCCGCGAAATATTGATATCAGTGGGATTTTCCAAGGCTGGAACTCCTGTAAACGTCCGGCGGGCTCCGGCCCGGCATCCAGGGCGGGTTCCCAGCAAGCGGTGTGCCCGGCAAAGTGTCTCCCGGCGCGGGCGCAGATCCGCCCTGTCGCAGGCGGAAAAACGGCGGTTTCCCGATAAGATCGTCGTCGACAATCGATGATAGCGACGGGAATCGCCCGGCCGCCACGCCAACCTGACAAGAAAATGTTCGATCTCGAAACCAATCCGGACAACGCCGCGCCTTCGCGCTGCGTGGGCATCCTGCTTGCTGCCGGGCGCGGCCGGCGTTACGCCGGCGCCGGCGCGGGGCAGGATAAGCTGCTTGCGCCCCTGGCGGACGGCGTGCCCGTGGTGGTGGCCGCCGCGGCGTCGCTACGGGCGGCCACCGCGCGCATCGTGGCCGTCACCCGCGCGGACAACGACCGCGTTGCCGCGGCATTGACGCAGGCAGGTTGCGAGGTCGTGACAACCGATCCGCACGCCGACGGCATGGGCGACAGCCTGGCCGCCGCCGCGCGCCATGTCATGCAGACCGCCGGCGGGGACATCGAGGCCTGCCTCGTTGCGCTGGGCGACATGCCGTGGATTCGTCCGGACACCTGCCTGCGCGTCGCGCAGGCGGCACGGCGGCATCCGATCGTGGCCCCGGCCTGGCACGGGCAGCGCGGCCATCCGGTCGCCTTTCAGCGGTCGATCTGGCCGTCGCTGGCGGCGTTATCGGGAGATGTGGGCGCGCGTCCCGTGCTGGCGCGGTATGGCGTGACCGAACTCGCGGTCGAGGATGCGGGCGTGTGCGCGGATGTGGATACGCCGGACGACCTGGCGGCCGCGGGGCGAGATGGCGGCGATCCGGCCAGCGGTCAGGCCGGACTCTAGGCTGGAACCCAGGCCGGAATCTAGGCCCGAATCCAGGCCCGAATCCAGGCCGGAAATCAGGCCGGCGAGGCGCTGCCCAGGGGCTGGCCGATCACGGGCGCGCCGCACGGTTCCGCATGCCGCGGCAAGGCCACCCGGAAACTCGTCACGTCGTCGCGCGAGTCCACGCTGATGCAGCCGCCGTGCGACGCCACGATCTGTTGCGCAATGAACAGGCCCAGGCCCAGGCCGTGGTGCCCTCCGGGCCGGCGCGCACCGCTGCGGAACGGGTTGAACAGATGGGGCAGCAGTTCGGGCGGAATGGTGCCGCCATTGGAGACGGTCACGACCACCTCGCAAGGGGTCTCGCCATTGACCTCGACGCGCACCGGGGCGGTCTTGCTGCCGTGATGCAAGGCGTTGCCAACCAGGTTGGCGATGACCTGGGAAATACGCGCGCCATCCCACGAACCCGCCGCATCGCCGCGGCAGAACGATTCCACGTGCCGCTCGGGAAAGCCCGTGCGCACCTCGTCCAGCGTGCGCTCGACCAGCGTCGCCATGCTGGTGGCTTCCGGCGACAGCGCCAGGCCGCCCGCCTGGCGGATGCGCGTCACATCGAGCAGATCTTCGATCAGGCACGACATGCGCTCGCTGCTATGCAGCATGCGTCGCGCCAGGCTCGCGACGCGCTCGTCGTCGCCCCGGCGCTGCAGCACCGTGGCGCCCATGATGATGGCCTGCAGGGGGGTGCGCAGGTCGTGGCTCAGCACCGCCATGAACATTTCGTTCACCCGCAGCGCCTCGGTGCGTTCTTCCAGCTGCTGCGCCAGCGCACGCTTGCGCTCGTGCAGCTCAAAGAACACGTTCGCCTTGCTGCGCAGCATGTACGGGTCCACCGGCTTGTACAGGAAGTCCACCGCGCCGCTCTCGTAGCCGCGGAACTGCCAGTTTTGCTCGCGCGAGCCGGCGGTGATGAAGATCAGCGGAATGTGGCGCGTGCGCTCGCTGCCCCGGATCAATTCGGCCAGCTCGAAGCCGTTCATGTCTGGCATCTGCACGTCCAGCAACGCCAGCGCGACGTCGCCGTGGCGCAGCAGCAGTTCAAGCGCCTGCGGGCCGGATTGGGCCTTCAGCACTTCGACACGGTCGCTGGCAAGCAGCGCCTCGAGCGCAATCAGATTCTCCGGAATGTCGTCGACCAGCAGGCATTTGATGCGGTCGTCGTGGGAAGGGGCTGATGTCGGGATCATGGTGTCAATGCGGTTGGGTTTCAGGGCAGCCGCCTCGTGGGCAACTGCGCGAAAACGGCGGCAATCTCGTCGGGCGTCAGGGCCCGCGCCGCCGGAACCAGCGCCAGCGCGGCGTCCGGCATGGTGCGCACGGGGGCCGACTCGGGCGACTGCACCAGCGTGCGGCCGCCGGCAGCCTGGATGGCGGCCAGTCCTTCGGCGCCGTCCTCGTTGGCGCCCGACAGCAGCACGCCCAGCAGCCGATCGCCATAACAATCGGCCGCTGATTGGAAAAGCACGTCAATGGACGGGCGCGAAAAATTCACCGGCGGGTCGATCGACAGCGCCAGGCGCGGCCCCCGATCCACCAGCAGGTGGTAGCCGGGTGGCGCGAAATACACATTGCCGGGCTGTATCGGCTGCTGGTCCTGGGCTTCCAGCACGGTCAACGCGCAGCGGTAGCCAAAAATTTCCGGCAGCAGGCTGCGCCGGTCGCACGGCAGATGCAGCACCACGACCACACCGGCGCGCAGGCCGGCCGGAAGCGCCGGCAGCAAGACATTCAAGGCGTCGATCGCGCCCGAGGACCCGCCGATGACGATCGCATCCCAGGAGGCTGCGGCCTGCGCATCGGCACGAGGGTCCGGTGCGCGCGCGGTCACAGGTCAGCCTTCTTGCGGTAGATGCGGTCCGCCAGCACGAAGTCGTCAAAACCGTCGGCCTGCGCCGAGAACCGGACCGATTCCCGGGACCCCAGTCCCAGGAATCCGCGATGCACCAGCGCATCGTGGAACAGTCCCAGCGCCCGGTTCTGCAGGTCGCGCTCGAAGTAGATGAGCACGTTGCGGCACGACACCAGATGCACTTCGGCGAACACGCTGTCCGTGGACAGGCTGTGGTCGGAGAACACCATGTGTTCGCGCAGCGACTTGTCGAACACCACCCGGCCATAGCGCGCCGTGTAGTAGTCGGACAGCGAGCTGCGTCCGCCGGACTGGGCGTGGTTGGCCGTGAAGGGCGCCGCCCGGTCCAGGTCGAAGACGCCCTGCTCGGCCGCGCGAAGCGCGTGCGGATTGATATCGGTGGCATAGATCAGCGACCGGTCCAGCAGGCCTTCCTCGTGCAGCAGGATGGCCAGCGAATAGACCTCTTCGCCGGTGCTGCACCCGGCCACCCACACCTTGATCGACGGATAGGTGCGAAGAATGGGCACGACCTCGCGGCGCAGCGCCAGGAAGTAGCTGGGGTCGCGGAACATGTCGCTGACCTGCACCGTCAGGTATTGCAGAAGGCCAGTGAAAACGGACGGATCGTGCAGCACGCGGTCCTGCAGTTGCGACAGCGTCTTGCAATCGAACTCGCCCAGCGCGGTGCGCAGGCGCCGTTTCAGCGAGGCCTGCGCATACTCGCGAAAGTCATAGTGATACCGGTGATAGATGGCATCGAGCAGCAGCCGCTGCTCGATGTCTTCGATGTGCGCCTTGTTCTGTGTCGGCATGGGCGTGATCGCTGTGTCCTGGTCGGGTCCGGCTTACTTGCGCATCCAGACGCGCACCAGCGACAAGAGGCGCTCGACATCCAGCGGCTTGGAGATGTAGTCGTTGGCGCCCGCGGCCAGGCATTTCTCCTGATCGTCCCTCATGGCCTTGGCCGTCAGGGCGATGA
>JAEYVD010000326.1 GCA_023432075.1 Pseudomonadota bacterium
TAACGCGCGGGCGTCTTGCCCAGCGTCTTCTTGAACATCGTGATGAAGGCGCTGACCGACTCGTAGCCCAGGTCTTCGGCCGTGCGCTGCACCGACACGCCCGCCGACAGCCGTTGCAGCGCCAGGATGATGTGCAGCTGCTGGCGCCAGCGGCCGAAGCTCATGCCGACCTCCTGCTGCACCAGCCGTGCCAGCGTGCGTTCGCTCATGGCGACGCGCTTGCCCCACTGTGCGACGGTGCTGCGGTCCGCCGGATCCGCGTTCAACGCGCCGGCGATTTCGCGCAGGCGCGGATGATCCGAGATGGGCAGGTGCAGGTGCTCGGTGGGCATCTGCGACAGCTGGTCCATCAGCACGTCGGCCAGTCTGCGGTTGGCGGGCGCTGCCGCATCGGCAGGCGCCAGGTTGGCCAGGTGCACGACCAGTTCGCGCACCAGCGGGGTGATGGCCAGCGTGCAGCATGCCGTGGGCAGGCGCGGCGCGTCGGCCGGCACGAACAGGAAGCAGACGCGGCCATTGGCCGTGACCCGGTTGCTGTGCGGCACGCCGCCGGGGATCCAGACCGCACACTGCGGCGGCACCATCCACAGGCCTTGCGGCACCGAGCAGGTGACGCCGCCGCGCAGCGCCAGGACAAGCTGGCCCATGTGATGCCGGTGCGTCGGCGATTCGTTGTCCTGTTCGGCTGCATGCACGGGCATGGCGAACGCCCATTGCGTGGCGGAATCCGGGTCGAAGGGGGCGGGCGGCGTGTCGGGCGTGCGCATGGGCGTCGGCGCTGCAAAAGGGGAATGTGGCCGAATTGCGGGAAAGGTTGTCATTATCTCGAAATTCGGTAAGGCGCGCGGCGCGTAAGCTGGTGGCCTTTCCGTTTCCCTTTGCCGACGCCCGAGTGACCATGCACGTATCCCGTCCTTCGACGCCACCCAGCCGCCCGGCGCTGCTGATCCTGGGCATTCTCTGCATTGCGATGGCCCTGCGCGCGCCGTTCACCGGCGTGCCGCCGCTGATTGGCCTGATCCGCGCGGAGCTGGACCTGTCGTCCGCGGCGGCCGGCATGCTCATCACGCTGCCGCTGCTGGCCTTCGCGGGGGTGTCGCTGTTCGCCGCGGGGCTTGCGCGCCGGTTTGGCCTGGAGCGCACGCTCTTTGCGGCGATGCTGCTCGTCGCGGGGGGTATCGTGATCCGCACGATGGGCGCGGCGGTGGGGCTGTACGCGGGCACGGCCATCATCGGGGCGGGCATCGCGTTGGGCAACGTGCTGCTGCCCAGCCTGTTGAAGCGCGACTTCCCGCAGCGCCTGGCGGGGCTGACGTCGGCCTACGTGCTGACGATGGGTCTTGCGGCGGGACTGGCCTCGGCCGTTGCGATTCCGCTTGCCAATCTGCCCCTGGGCGGCTGGCGGTTTTCGACGCTGTGCATGCTGGCGCTGCCGTTGATCAGCCTGCTGTTGTGGCTGCCCCAGCTTGCGGGCCACACGCCGCCCGCCGCGACCACCGCCCACGCGCCGCACGGCGTGCGTCTGTGGCGTTCGCCGCTGGCCTGGCAGGTCACCGTGTTCCTGGGCATCAATTCTTTCGTGTTCTATGTGGCGGTGAGCTGGCTGCCCGCCATTTTGCGCGACGCGGGTTACTCGGCCGAACGCGCCGGATCGCTGCATGGATTCATGCAGCTGGCGTCCGCGGCGCCCGCATTGTTCATGGCGCCGCTACTGCGCCGGTTGAGGGATCAGCGGGTTGCGGCGTTCTGCGCGGCGGGCGCGTCGTGCGTCGCGTTCGCGGGCCTGATCGCGGCGCCCTCGTGGGGCGCGTTGTGGATCGCGCTGCTGGGCCTGGGCACCGGCGCGGGCATCATCTTGGGCCTGGCGTTCGTGGGACTGCGCGCCAGCCATGCGCAGCAGGCCGCGGCGCTGTCGGGCATGGCGCAATGTGCCGGCTACCTGTTCGCCGCGACCGGCCCCGCGCTGGTTGGCGGCTTGCATGACAAGCTGGGCGGGTGGGGCGCCGCGTTGGGCGTGTGCGCGGCGTTGTGCGCCGTCATGGCGGTGACCGGGCTGTATGCGGGGCGCGCTATTCAGATTGGCCGGGCGGGCGCTTCCAAAGACGCACCAGCGTTTCCGGCGCATCGGCCTCCGGCACGTCAAAAGTGACCCGCGCGGTATCCGCGCCTTCGAATTCCACTTCCACGTGGAAGTAGCGCTGATCGCCGCCCGCGCCGGCGCTGCCGGGCATGGCTTTCGGGGCGGCATGCAGGATCGCGTCGCAGACCTCCTGCCGCACGCCAGGCGGGCAGGTGGCCATGTCGATATGGCGCGGCTGGGCAAGGCCGGGCAGGTATGCCAGGCCGCCCTCGCGGCTGAGGCGCACGAGCTGGGCAAGGTCGAGGGGCGGCAGTTCGATCATGGCAGCACGCCCACGGCCTTCCAGGCCTCGTCGATGGCGCGGCGCACGTCCGCTCCGTGTTTCTCGCCGGCGACCAGCAGCGTCAGGCCCGCAAAATCCTTGAACGCGGCATCGTGGCGCAGGCGCTTGTCGCACAGCGTGTCGTACCAGACGTGCCCCGCGCCGTTCCACGCATTGCCGTCCAGCGCCGTGGCGGCCAGATAGAACGCGCGGTTCGGAATCCCCGAGTTGATGTGCACGCCGCCGTTGTCGCGCGGCGTATCGACGTAGTCCCGCATGTGCGCGGGCTGGGGGTCCATGCCCAGCACCGGATCGTCGTACGCGGTGCCCGGCTCGGCCATCGAGCGCAGCGCGCGCGCTTGCACGTTTTCCGTGAAGAGACCCTGCCCGACCAGCCAGTCCGCCTCCCGGGCCGTCTGCCCCAGCGAATACTGCTTGACCAGCGCGCCGAACACGTCGCACAGCGATTCGTTCAGCGCGCCGGGCTGGCCTTGGTAGAGGAGGGCGGCCTCGGTGTCGATCACGCCATGGGTGAGCTCGTGGCCGATGATGTCGACCGCGACGGTGAAGCGGTTGAAGATCTCGCCGTCGCCATCGCCGAACACCATCTGCGCGCCGTTCCAGAAGGCGTTTTCGTAGTCCTCGCCGTAATGCACCGTGCCGATCAGCGGCAGGCCATGCGCGTCGATGGAGTGCCGCTTGTACACATTCCAGAAAAGCTTGTAGGTCGAGCCCAGATGCGCGTAGGCCTCGTCCACCGCGGGGTCGCCGCTGGGTCGTGCGCCTTCGGCGCGAACCAGTTTTCCGGGCAGCGTGGTGCCGTTGCCGGCGTCGTGCACGGCGCGGTCGGGCGTGCCCGCCGGCGCCACCTGGCGCGCCGGCGCCAGCGTCGCGCGAGGCGGCTGTCCCGCCATCTCGCGCAGGCCGCGCTGCTGCTGATCGATGATCATCGTCTTGACGGCAGGCATGCTGACGCGCGCATCGGTGTGCTGCGCAAGCCGGTCCAGCATGTATGGCGGGACCACTCCGATGAGGGGAGCGGACTCGGAAGGGCGGGGCATGGTCGATCTCCGACAAGCGCGCCGGATGGGGCCCCGGCGCGGTCCTGTTTAACGTAGCAGATGGGTGAACAGGGAGCCGTAACAGGATGCGGCGCGATGCGCCCCGGCAACGGGCGCGCCTCGACAGCGCCGCGCCGATCCGGTAGGGTCTTGCGCTTTCCTTTCATGCCGGACCCTTGCAATGCCGACTCCCGACTACCGCATCACCGCCCTGACGTTGACCGACACGCACGTGCTGTTGACGCTTGCCGACGGCCGCGAGGTCAAGGAGCCGATCCGGCGCCACATCCGTCTCCATGAAGCCACGCCCGAGGCGCGCCAGGCGTGGCAACTGGTGGATGACGGACACGGCGTCGTGTGGCCCGCGCTGGCCGAGCCCGTGCCGCAGGGCATGCTCAACGTGCACGATCTGCTGTGGGATCTGCGTTACGAGCAGGCCATGGCGGCATTGCAGGCGGCCGAATGGAAGCTTGACCGCTTGTCCCCCACCGACCAGGAACTGGTTGCGCTGTGGCGGATGGAGGCCGACATCAACAATGGCGGCTTCATGCAGTTTCTGTGCAACTGGGGCGACGAGACTTGCCAGCTTGCCTTGCAGGCGCTGCGCAAGATCGGGGCCGTGCACATGCTGGACGTGCTCTCGCGCATGCGCGCGTTGATCGACCGTTTCGAGGCCTCGCCGGAGGTGGTGCAGCTCAACGATATCTACGGGGCGATGACCGAGGCGGAGCAGGAAGAGATGGAGACGCTGGACCACGCGTTCTGGGACTATCCCGATCCGCTGTCCCGCTTGGGATTGCGCTGGTACGGGGCGTAAATCAGCCGAAATTCCGCTGCGTGAAACGTTCGGAAACGTATCGCCACATTACGTTGACACCCGCCTGCGGCAGCGCGCCCGCTGCGGGCTAGAATCCCGTCCTTCTTTCCCGGGGGGGACGCTCGATGCGGTATTTCCTGATCTTGGTGGGGGCGGCGGTCATCGCCTATCTGCTCGCGCGCGGCATCGCAGCGGTGCTCTCGGACCGTAAACGCAAAAGAACAGACAGGGATTGGAAGTGAAGATGAAGCCGACAGATATCCAGATGGTCAAGACGATCGGCGCGGTCAAGCCGCGCAAACTGACATTCGCCATTGGCACCGCGCTCATCTTTCTGCTGATCCTGTTCATCGCGTTCGGCTCGTGGTTCCAGGTGGATCAGGGCGAGCGCGGCGTGGTGCTGCGCAACGGCAAGCTGGTGCGCGTGGCCGAACCCGGCCTGGATTTCAAGACGCCGTTCATCGACAACGTGATGACGGTGTCCGTGCGCGACCACACTTTCGTGTTCGAAAAGCTCGAGGCCTATAGCTATGACCAGCAGCCGGCCACGCTGCGCGTGTCGGTGACCTACCGCGTGCCGTCCGAGCATGTCGCCGAGCTCTATTCCGAATACGGCACCATCGCCAATCTGCAAATGCGGGTGCTGGAGCGCAAGACGCCGGACGCGGTGAAGAATGTGTTCGGCCAGTACACGGCCGTGCGCGCCATCCAGGAACGCCAGAAGCTGGGCCTGGATGTGAACAACGCCGTCCTCAAGACGATGGAAGGCGCGCCCGTTCAGGTGGTGGGCGTGCAGATCGAGGAAGTGGGGTTCTCGCAGGCCTACGAGCATTCGATCGAGCAGCGCATGCTGGCTCAGGTGCAGATCGAAACCACGCGCCAGCAAAAGGAAACGGCGATGATCACCGCCGAGATTCAGGTGGTCAAGGCCAAGGCCGAAGCCGACGCGCGCCGTCAGCAGTTCACCGCGGAAGCCGACGGCATCCGCATGCGCGGCGAAGCCGAGGCGGCCTCGATCCGCGCCAAGGCCGAGGCGCTGGCCGCCAACACCAACCTCGTCAGCTTGAACGCCGTGGAAAAGTGGGATGGCGTGCTGCCGTCCACCCAGGTGCCGGGCGCGGCGCTGCCGTTCATCGGCATCAAATAGCCTTTGCTTCGGGCAGGTTCGCCGGCAGGGCAGGCCCTTCCTGCCGCCGGCGCGCGAAGTCCACAACAAGTTCGCCGGACACCGCCTTGCTGTAATACCAGCCCTGCACGATGATCTCCGCGCTGGACGCCAGCGCGGACAACTGCCCATCGGTTTCCACGCCCTCGACAATGATCTGCAGGTTCAATGCCTCGCAGAACCGCAAGAGGCCGCTCATTACCAGCGCGCCCCGGTCATGGCTCTGCGCCATCACGAAGCTGCGGTCGATCTTGACCGCATCGAGCTGGAACTGGTGCAGGTAGCTCAACGCGGAATAACCGGTGCCGAAGTCGTCGATGTAGACGCGGGCGCCGATGCCGTGCAGCCGGTCGAAGGCGGTGTGCAGCGCCTGCGCGTCTTCGACCAGCGCATCTTCGGTCAGCTCCACCGAGATCTGGCCTTGCGTCTGGTCCAGGACCTTGATCAACCGTTCCAGGTACACCGGCGAGGTCAGCGTGGCGCCCGTGACGTTGATGGTCATGGGCAGCGAGAAGCCCTGCGCGCGCCACGCCAGGCATTGCCGCACGGCTTGCCGCGCCACCCAGAGGTCCACTTCGCGCATCAGGTCTGCCTGCGCCAGCCACCGCAGGAATTCCAGCGGCGCCTGCTGCGTGCCTTCGGGGCCGGTGGCGCGCAGCAGCGCCTCGCAGCCGGTGCACAGCCCCGTGCGCAGCGAGACCTGCGGCTGGTATTCCAGATAGAAGTCGTACTCGCTGATGGCGCGGATGCGCGCGACCTCGGCGCGGCGCCGCGCGCGGGTGGCGTAGGTGGATGCGACGGGATCGTGCGCATACAGCAGCGATTCTTCCTGCAGTTGCGGAAAGGTCGTGTCCAGCGACTTGAAGTACACCGTGGAATCGGCCTTGCGCTGGCGCTCCAGCGCGATCAGAAAGGGCGCATAGATGCACGCGCCCAACGCCACCAGCGCGCATTGCAAGGCAATTCCCGCCAGGTGTTCGCCTGCGCCCAGATACGCGTTGAACAGCACGGGCGATGTCAAGGGCAGCGCCACGGTAGCGGGCGTCAACCAAGCCAGTTGCACCGCAGCCAGCGCGATCAGCACGTTGATGACAGGCGTGAGCACGAAAGGCAGCAGAAGCCGCGGATTCAGGATGAGCGGCAGGCCGAACAGCAGGATCTCGTTGATGTTCAAAAGCGATACGGGGATGCTTGCCAGCGCCAGCACCCGCAGCGAATCGCTGCGCGAGAACAGCAGAATCGCCACGACCAGCGACAACGTTGCGCCCGAGCCGCCGATGAAGACGAAGGCGCCCAGCAGCGTGCCGTTCAGCGCATAGACACCTTCGTAGCCCGCGGCAACGCTCGTGGCGTTGAGCCGCGTGGCGTGGTCCAGCACGTCCATGACCGGCGCCATGGCGTGTGCGCCATGGATGCCGAAGAACCAGAACAGCGAGTTCAACGCGGCCACCAGCGCGCCGGAACGGTAGGGTCTGTCCAAAGACGCCAGGCTGAGCGGGATGTCGACCTGCGCCACCGCCGGGACGGAAAGCGCCGCGGACAGCGCCGCCATCACCAGGCCGGCGGTCAGCAGGCCGGGCACGATCATGTTCAGCGAGTCGCGCACGTTCTCGCCGATCAGCCCGTCGGGCGCAAGCTGCGTCCAGCGGCGCCGGTGCAGCCAGGCCATCAGCGGCACGGCCGCGATCGGGATCACGATTGCGATGAACAGGGTGAGCGTGGACGCCGCGCGGGGGTAGGGGGCCAGCAGGCGTTCGGCGATGACGACCAGGCACAGGCATAACAGCGCGGTGGGCAGGTGCGGCAGCCGGTGGCGGATCGACAGCATGTAGCCGATGGCCGTGCCCGCCAGAAGCGGCATGACGGCGGACAGCGCGTCGTGCAGGTCGGCCAGGGAATCGGCAATGCCGTCCGGCAGGCCCAGCAGCCGCGCGCAGACCGACAGCACCAGGAACAATGCGGACACCAGCAGGCAGGGCATGGCCCAGAGCAGCCCTTCGCGGATGGCGCGCAGGGCATTGGCGCTCGCCAGGGCGGCCAGCCGATCCCTCGGGTACTGCGGGAAGATCGATTTCGGCATTGCCGTCGTGGGGCGCAGGGGGGGGCGGACGGCCCGTGTCCGTCCGGAAGGTGAAAATCCGTTGCCGCATGCTAGCGCCTGTATTCGGGCTTTAGCAATGCAAAAGAATGCGGTCTGCCTAGGGATTCCCCTCTGTCAATAATGCGTTGTTCGGCCTTTTTGACCGGGGACAAGTCCGGCAGGACGCTATACGATCGGAGGAACGCCGCTCTTTCGCAGACGGCGGCGCCACGCGCACATGCTTCACCAGGAGGAGACCTGGATGTCTCAGTTGGATTGGACGCCCGGCGACACCGTGCCGGATCGTCAGGGTTATTACGAGACGCGGCTGGACACCGGCGGCACGGCGATTTCGCTGTACAGCGTATTGGGGTGGATGCCCGTGAAGACGCCCGGCAACCTGGTGAGCTGGCGCGCCTTGCCGCCCGCCGTCGAACGCCAGGAAGCCGAACGGCATCTGCAGGAGATACGCGCCGCGCAGAGCCACGTTCCGATGGATTACTAGGCGGCGCAGCCAGACGGCGCGCAGCGGGCCACGCCTTGCAAAGACGAAAACCGCATTTATAATTGCGAATCATTTTCATTTTGTCTTTGCTCTCAGGCGGTGACGCCGGGCCGCACCGTCATGCCATCCTCCTCGTTTGCCTCTCATGCAGAGGTGCAGTCCGTTTACCAAGCCCATCACCAGTGGCTGCGTGGCGTGTTGCAACGCAAGCTGGGCAATGCGTCGGACGCGGCCGACCTGGCTCACGACACGTTCGAACGATTGATCCGCGCCAATGTCCGCGAACCGCTCAATGAGCCGCGCGCCTATCTGCGCACCATCGCCACGCGTCTGCTGATCGGCCGGGCACGCCGCGCCGCGCTGGAGGCCGCCTATGCCGAGACGCTGGCGCTGCAGCCCGTGGCGGTCGAGCCTTCGGTCGAGGCCCGCGCTCTGATTCTGGAGGCGCTTGCCGAGGTTTGCGAGCTGCTGGACACCTTACCCATGACCAGCCGCCGGATCTTCCTGATGGCGCAGATCGACGGCCTTTCCTATGCCGAGATCGGCAAGGCGTTGGGCCTGACGCCCAACGCCGTGCAGAAGTCGCTGTCACGCTCGCTGGTGCACTGCTACACGGCCGTGTACGGCTGAATCCCGGTTCCATGGACAACGCCAAGCTGCTGCGGCCGCACGCCCCCGAGGCGGGCGCCATCGACCCCAAGGTGATCCGGCAGGCGGCGGACTGGTGGGCGCGTCTGCGCGAAGACGCCAGCGCTGCGGATCGGGATCGCTTCGAGCAATGGCGGCGGGCCGCGCCCGCCCATGAGCTGGCATGGCAGCGGCTTGGCGCATTGACGCGTGACGTGGCGGCGGGCGTCGCGCAAGCCGGGCCGTCGGTGGCGTCGCGCACCCTGGCGCAGGCGCCGCTGATCCATTCGCGTCGCACGGCGATTCGCCTGATGGTGGCGTCCGTTGGCATGGGCCTGGGCGTCTGGGCCATCGCCGAGCGTGAAACGATTCGCCAGTTGTCCGCGGACCTGCGCACCGGCACCGGTGAACGCCGGACGGTGACGCTGCCCGACGGCACGCAGATGCAGCTGAACGCCGGCACCGCGGTCGACCTGCGCTATACCGCCAGCCAACGCGAACTGGTGCTGCTGCAAGGCGAGATCCTGATCGAAACGGCGCCGGACGCCAATGGCCGGCCGTTCAGCGTGCGCACGCGCGGTGGCGTGCTTACGCCGGTGGGCACACGCTTTGTGGTGCGCGATCTGGAATTGGGCCGCATGCGGGTGGCGGTGCTGCAAGGCGCGGTGGACGTGCGGGGCTTGGCGCCGGACGCGGCGCCGCGCCGCGTGCGTGCGGGCGAACAGGCGGAATTCACCGTGGACGGCGGCTTTGTCGCGCGGACGCTGGAACCGGGCGTGTCCGCCTGGCTTGACGGCATGCTGATCGCGGATGAAATGCCCTTGTCCGAATTCCTGCATGAACTCGGACGCTACCGGCCCGGCCGCCTGCATTGCACCGGCGAGGCGGCAAGCCTGCGTGTGGTGGGCGCGTTCCCGCTGGCTGACACCGACAAGGTGCTGGCCATGCTTGAGGAAATTCTTCCGGTGCGGGTGCGCCGCTACACCCGTTATTGGGTGACGGTGAGCCGGACGTGAGCCGCCGCGTTACCGGCCGATTCCCCGTGGCAGCGGGCTTTTTTGTAACCGCAACGGCGGATATCCCGATCTCGCGCTTCATGTAGGAAAAGCAGCCCGTGTCTTGGGGCTGCGCCGATCCTTCATGAGCCTGGGAACCCTTTCATGTCACCTCGTCCTGTCCGCGCCGCGGCGCTTGTCCGTCTACCCCTGCGGCGCACGGCGCTGAGCATCGCATTGCGTCGTTTCGCGCCCTGGGTTGCGGCGGCCGTGTTGGCGCCGGCGCCGGTGCACGCCCAGGCCCCGGCGCCGCGCCCCGTGGCGTTCAGCATTTCCGCCGGTCCGCTGAGCGCGGCGCTCGGCACGTTTGGCGTGCAGGCGGGCGTGATGGTGGCGTCCGATCCCGGTTTGACGGCCGGCGCCATGACGCGGGGACTGACGGGCACGTATGGCGTGGAGGCCGCGTTGGAACGCCTGCTGGCGGGCACGGGACTGCAGGCGGTGGCACGCGCCGAGGGCGGATACCGCCTGCGTCAGGCGCCCGCCGAGACGACCGCGACACTGGCGCCCGTGATGGTGACGGGCACCTACACCACCACGACGGACGGGACGGGTTCGTACACGTCGCCAGCGGTCACCATCGGCAAGACGGCGCAGGCGCTGAAGGACATTCCGCAATCCATCACCGTGCTGACGCGCCAGCGGATGGACGACCAGGACATGACCAGCCTGCCCGACGCCGTTAACAACACGGCGGGCATGGTGGGCGTGCAGGGCGTGGGCGCCGGCGTCGCGATCAATTCCCGAGGTTTTCCCGTTGACCTCTTGCAATACGATGGCGTGTCCCTGCTGCGCAACAGCTACAGCCTGGGCAACTGGGAGCAGGACTCGCTGGTGTTCTATGACCGCGTGGAAATCCTGCGCGGCGCAGCCGGCCTTTTGCAAGGCGCGGGCAGCCCGGGCGGGGCGATCAACCTGGTGCGCAAGCGGGGTGGCGCGGAGCCGTCGGTGGTCGTGACGGGCAAGGTTGGGTCGTGGGATCACTATGGCCTGACGTTGGATGCGGGCGGCCCGCTCAATGAATCGGGCACGCTGCGCGGGCGGGTCGTGCTGGACGAGGATCGCAGCCATTCGTATATCGACTACGTGTGGGACAAGACGCGCAACCTGTACGCGGCGCTGGACTTCGACGTTACGCAAGACACCACGGTGGGATTGGGGGTGAGCAACCGGTACAGCCGGTCGCGGCCGATGTTCGTCGGTTATCCGCGTTTCGAGGACGGTGGCAGCATCGACCTGCCGCGCTCGACGTTCACCGGTTCGACCTGGAACCGCGCCACCAACGACCAGACCATCTTCAATGCCGACGTCACGCATCGCTTGAACGCGTCGTGGCGCTTCAGGCTTGCCGGCGTGGCGATGGACGAAGACAACACGACCGTGCACCAGCGCGTTGCCGGGGCCGTGCAGCGCGACGGCAGCGGCCTGGACTATGGCAATTTCGGCGTGGATTTCAAAAGCCGCCAGCGCGGGATGGACATGTCGGTGGCGGGCGATTTCGACGCTTGGGGCATGGCGCAGGAAGTGGTGGTCGGCGCCAACTATTCCAAACTCACGACGAATGACCGATTCACCCGCGCCTGGGAGAGCGGCGGCAATATCTTCGATCTCGATCACCACCGTCCGTGGCAGGACATGGACTCCATTGCCCAGGCCAGCGGCTACGATTCGCGCAGCGCCTACGACATCCGGCAGAAGGGCATCTATGGCACATGGCGCGTCAAGCCCACCCAGTCCCTGGCGCTGATCGGCGGCGGTCGCGTCGGCTGGTTCGATTACCGCTACAGCGGGGGCGGCGACACGACGACTTCCACCACGTCTGGCCGCTTCATTCCCTACGCCGGCATCGTGTATTCGCTGACCGACAACTGGTCGGTCTACGGCAGCTACACCACGGTGTTCGAGCCCCAGACCCAGCGCACCGTATCGGGCAGCCTGCTCAAGCCGATCGAGGGCAACAACTACGAGGTCGGCGTGAAGGGCGAACTGGCGGACGGCCGGGTCAACGCCCTGCTTGCGCTGTTCCGCTACGACCACAAGAACCGCGCCGTCAACGATTACGACGCCGGGTTTGCCTGCAATGGCTGGTACTGCTCGCGCGCGGCCGGCAAGGTCCGCAGCCAGGGCGTGGAAGCCGAGATTTCCGGCGAGGTGGTCAAGGGGCTGGAGCTGTATGCGGGCTATGCCTACAACACCACGAAATTCCTGGAAGATCCGGACAACCAGGGCAAGGTCTTCAGCACCTGGACGCCCAAGCACATGCTGCGTCTGTGGGCCAACTACAGGCTGCCGGGCGCGTTGAACCGCCTGAGCGTGGGCGCGGGCGTGAATACGCAGACCGCCACGATCAGTTCGGACCGCGAGTTCAAGCTGGCGGGATTCACGATCTGGAATGCGCGCCTGGGTTACCAGGCAACGCCGGAACTGAGCTTCGGACTGAACGTGAACAACGTGTTCGACAAGAAGTACTACGTGCCTTCCTACAACACGCTGTCCGGCAACAACTACTATGGCGAGCCGCGCAACGTGATGCTGACGATGCGCTACGCGCCCAGGCTGTAAGGATGCGCGCGGCGGCTCGTGTATAACGTCCTGGACGGCGCCACCGATGCGCGTTGTGCAAGGAGCTGATTTTGCGCGAGTTTGTTGCGACGTTCCTGGATGCTGGCCTGCTGGTGCTGGCGGTGCTGGCCTTCCTGTTGCCGGCGCTGTCGGCGCTGGCCCTGGTGCTGCGCGCAAAGGCCGACAGGTTTCCCCGTCTGAACACGCCGGGCTGGCGGCGCGCCGGCATCGCGGTGCTGTGGCTGCCGTTCATCGTGATGGCCGTGTATGGCGGCACGGCATGGTGGGCCGCCAGCGTCTATGACCGCTACTATTTCTTCGGCCTGCTGATCTGCTTTGCGTATCTGCTGTGCGCCATGCTGTTGTCGGCGGCCGGCCTGTTCTGGATCCGCACGACGCGGGGCCGGCACCCCTGAGCGCCGCCCC
>JAEYVD010000329.1 GCA_023432075.1 Pseudomonadota bacterium
CATATTCCGCCGGGTCCAGGTCAGCCCACTTCAAGGGCTTTGCGCCTTGCGCGTACGGATAGGACGCCGCGCAGATCACGCCGTAGCGGTCCTCGAACAGCGGCGTGTAGACCAGCTCGTCAAAGCCATGGTGCGAGGTCGAAATCGCAAAATCGATGTCGCCGGTGGCGATCATCTTTTCCACCTGTTCCGAGCCGGCGTCGTGCAACGAGAACGTGATCTTGGGGTAGGCCTGGCGGAACGCCGCGATGGCGTCGCCCAGGAAGTAGTTGGTGACCGACGCCACCACCGCGATCCGCACATGCCCCTGACGCCCTTGCGACAACGCTTCCAAGTCGCTCAAGGCGCCGTCGAACTGGCTGAGGATGCGCTCGGCTTCGGCCTTGAAGCGCGCGGCCTCCGGCGTCATCGCCACGCGCCGTGTGCTGCGGTCAAACAGCTTGACGCCTACCGCGTCTTCGAACTGCTGGATCGTCGCCGTCAGCGAAGACTGGGTCAGGAACAATTGCGACGCGGCAACGGTGAACGAACCCGTGTTGGCTACGGCGACGAAGCTGCGAAAGTGCCGCAGGGTGATGCTGCGTTTGGTCGTCATGCGTCACACCGTTCGATATATTGGCGAAACCGAATAATAAGCAAAAACCAACAATTTGTAGTGAAGAAAACCGCGCTCTAGAATTTCCTTCGACCTGGCGCTTTGCGCCATCGTCAACGCACGCAACAAAGAGCGAAGTGAAATGAGCACACCAAAACCCTTGCGCATCCTCATGTCCGCATCGACGCGAGACCGGATCGGTGACGCTATCGCCCAGGTCTTGGATGGGCGTCCCTTCGAGGCCGTCATTGCGGCCCAGACGCACGGCAATGAGCCGGCGGATGTGGATGTCGCATTCATCTCGCGCGACGTGACGGGCCTGTCGACCAAGCATCGCGTCCTTGAACCGCTGGAGGCCTTCTACGTCACGCTGCGACGGTCGCCGAAGCTGGCCTGGGTGCACGTGCATTCGGCGGGCGCCGACCGCCCGATCTTTGGCGAACTGAAGTCGCGTGGCGTACGCGTCACCACGTCGTCCGGCGCCAACGCGCAGGTGGTGGCGCAGACGGCGCTGGCCGCGATCCTGTCGCTGGCTCGCGAGTTTCCCCGCCTGTTCGACGCCCAGCGTGCGCGGACGTGGACGCCGTTGATCGGGGGACTGCTGCCGCGAGATCTGGCCGGGCAGACCGCCGTGATCGTGGGATGGGGTCCGATCGGCCAGACGCTTGCCGGATATCTGCGGATGCTGGGACTGAACGTCGTCGCCGTGCGCAGCGCGGCCACGCCGCCCGCCGATGGCGTCGAAACCTACGCGTTCGAGGATCTGGCACGCATCGCCGGACGCGCCGACTGGCTGGTGCTGGCCTGCCCATTAAGCGATCGCACACGCGGGCTGGTAAACGCGCATGTGCTCGCCGCCATGGCGCCGCACGCCCGGCTCGTCAACGTGGCGCGTGGCGAGATCGTCGCGGAAGCCGATCTGATCGACGCCCTGCGCGCAAAGACGCTGGCAGGCGCGTATCTGGATGTGTTCGAACACGAACCGCTGGATGCCGAATCGCCGCTATGGACGCTGCCTAACGCGTTCGTCACGCCGCATTCGGCGGGCCATTCGGATGGCAACGAGGCGCGCGTGGACAGGATCTTTCTTGATTACCTGCGGCAGTGGCGGCAGTAGCGCCGGCCTGATTGCACCCGCACCCCACTTGCTTGCAACCCGTCAATTCCAGGACCTTCCATGATCCAGATCGCCGCGCGCATCCAGCGCATCAAACCCTCGCCCAGCTCCATGGCGGGCCAGCGGGCCCGCGAACTGCGCGCCACCGGCCGCGACATCGTCGCGCTGACGGCTGGCGAGCCCGACTTCGATACGCCCGACAACGTCACGCAGGCGGTCGTGCGCGCGATGGCGCAATCGCGCACCAAGTACACCGACGTGGGCGGCACGCCGGAGCTCAAGGCCGCGATCCGCGAGAAATTCCGGCGCGACAACGGCCTGGACTACGCCGCCAGCGAAATCATCGTCGGCAACGGCGGCAAGCAGATCATCTTCAACGCGCTGCTCGCCACCGTTGAAGAAGGCGACGAGGTGATCGTGCCGACCCCGTACTGGGTGTCGTATCCCGACATCGTGCTGCTGGCGGGCGGCACGCCGGTCTTTGTGGCCTGCCCGCCCGCGCAGGGATTCAAGCTGCAGCCCGCCGACCTGGACAAGGCGATCACGCCCCGCACACGCTGGGTGATCCTGAACGGTCCCAACAACCCCAGCGGCGCGGCCTATTCGCGCGAAGAGCTGCAGGCGCTGGCCGAAGTGCTGCGGCGCCATCCGCATGTCTGGTTGATGTCTGACGACATCTACGAACACATCCTGTACGACGGCCGGCAGTTCGCCACGCTGGCGCAGGTGGCCCCGGACCTGAAGGCGCGCACGCTCACCATCAACGGCGTGTCCAAGGCCTATGCGATGACGGGCTGGCGTATCGGCTATGGCGCGGCGCCCGCCGACCTGATCAAGGCGATGACCAAGCTGCAGTCGCAGAGCACGTCCAACCCCTCTTCGATCAGCCAGGCGGCCGCGCAGGAAGCGCTGTCGGGCCCGCAGGATTTCATGGCCGAACGCACCCGCATCTTCCAGACGCGCCGCGACATGATCGTGGCCAGCCTGAACCGCATCGACGGCATCGACTGCCACGTGCCGGAAGGCGCGTTCTACGTGTTTCCGTCGTGCGAGGGGCTGCTGGGCAGGACGACGCCAGCGGGCAAGCAACTGAAGACCGACGAGGACTTCATCATGTACCTGCTGGACGAGGAGAACCTGGCGGTGCTGCAAGGCGCGGCGTACGGGGTGTCGCCATTCTTCCGGATCTCGTATGCGGCATCGATGGACCAGCTGGAAGAGGGCTGCGCGCGCATCAAGCGCGCTTGCGCGAAGCTGGGGTAAGGCGCGGGGACGGGCGTTTGCGCCAGATGATTAGGCTGCCGCTCCGCAATACGGGCAGTCGGACTCGCCGGGCTGTACAGGGGCAGTCCGCCCGGAGGCCGGCTTTCCCGACGCGGGCCGCACGTCAGTGGGCAGGGCGGCGTCGCCGCCGTGCCCGCCATGAAAACACTCATGCGCCAGCCACTGGCTCAGCCGTTCATAGCTTTCCATGTTGCTGCGCCAGTTCGGCGCGCAGAGATAATAGCCAAGCGGGCTTTCAAACGTCCGGCCGAAAATGTCCACCAGCTGCCCGGTGGCCAATTCCTTTTCGATCAGGCAGTGCGGCATCAGCGCCACGCCAAAGCCGGAAGACGCGGCCTGGATAATCATCGAAAACAGATTGAAGCCCGGGCCGAACCGTGCGCGGTCGTAATCGCCCAGGTAGGTCGAGAACCAGTATTCCCAGGACAGCGGAATCTCGATGTGCTGCAGCAGCGTGCATTGCTTGATGTCTTCGAGACTGCCGATGGGGTGCTGATCCAGGTATTCCTGTGAGCACACCAGACGGGTTTCACGGCCCGTCAGGTATTTGGCGTCGCCATCGTGCCAATCGCCATACCCATATTGGATCGACGCATCGAAATCGAGCTCGGTGCTTTTGTAATCCGCCACGCTGTAGC
>JAEYVD010000361.1 GCA_023432075.1 Pseudomonadota bacterium
GTGGGCAGCCACGACAGCAGCATGAACCACGCCACCCAGTTCAGCAGGTACACCGACCAGATCGCCAGCGTCTTGCGGGCGTAGCCATCGGCAAAGAGCGCCTTGACGCTGGCGCGGATCGTCGCGTCTTCCGGCACCGTGAAGCGCGTGCCGGCCGGCAGCGGCTGGCGCGAGATATTCGCCAGGATGCGGGCAACATATCCCTGGCCCGCCGCGTCGCCGCGCATGGCCTTGAATTGCAGCGACTCGGGCAGCAGCACCACCAGCGCCCCAAGCAGCAGCAGCGGCGCCACGCCGCCCACAATGAAAATGCCCTCCCAACCGATCACGGGAAGCATGCGCGCGGCCAGCAGGCCGCCCAGCATGGCGCCCGCGGGCAGGCCCAGCAGCACGCCGGTGATCACCGAACCACGATGGCGCGCCGGCGCGTATTCCGCCGCCAGCGCCAGCACGATCGGCGTGCAGCCGCCCATGCCCAACCCGGCAATGAATCGAAGCGCCAGGATGTGCCACGTTTGCGTGGCGCCCGCCGTCGCGAGCGTCGCCAACCCGAACACCGCCACGCCAATCAGCGCCGCGGGCCGGCGGCCGATCCGGTCGCCCACCAGGCCCAGCGTCATGGCGCCCACCGTCATGCCGACGATACCGGCGGTCAGGATCGGCGCCAGTTCGCCGGGCTGCAACTTGAATGCCGCCAGGATCGCCGGCCCGGTGAACGCCATTGCCTGCGTGTCAAAGCCATCGAACAGCGCAATCAGAAAGCACAGGGTAAGGACGCGCCATTGAAAGGCGCCCATCCGTTCCTGATCGATCAGGCTCGGAATGGAGAGGGTTGAGGCCATGAGAGTCTCCCCGGGCTCGCGCGGAGCCCGTTATCGGTATGGGGTATGGGGTGGCGGCATCGCGTCAAGGCGATGCCTGCCGGGGTCAGGCCTGGGCGGATGCGCGCAGGCGATTGACGATCTGGTTGTCCTTGCCTTGCACAAGGCCCGTGAGCACGACGTCGAAGACGATTTCCCTGTACGCGTCTGCCTTCAGGCCCAGTTCGGCGCCGCCCGTCTTGTCGGTCACCGGCGGGATCAACGCTTCGCGGGTGGCGTAAGCGAAATCGTCCCAGATGAGGGGATCGCCCTCGATATTGAATTGCGTCGTCAGCTTGCGGTGCTGATCCGCGCTGACAAAAAGGTGCACGTGCGCCGGGCGATTGCCGTGGCGGCCCAACGCGTCCAGCAGCTGTTGCGTGGCGCCCTGGGGCGGACAGCCATAGCCGACCGGCATCAAGGTGCGGAACTCGTACTTGCCGTCCGCGCCGGTACGGACCGCGCCGCGCAGGTTGAAATCGGTCTGCGCGCCCGTCGGATCGAAGTGCGAGTAAAAGCCGTTGGAATTGGCATGCCAGCACTCGACGACCGCATTGGCCAGCGGCTCGCCCCGGGTATCGCGCACGACGCCGCGGATCACCAGCGGACCGGCGTCGGCATCCGGATCGGCATCGATACGCGCCACGCCATCGCGCACCGGCGCGCCGGCCACGTAGAGCGGGCCTTCGATGGTGCGCGGCGTACCGCCATCCAGGCCGGCCAGCTTGTCTTCGTGGTCCATGCGCACGTCCAGGTACTTCTCCAGGCCCAGCCCGGCGGCCAGCAGCGCGGCTTCGCCGTCGCGGCCCAGCTGATTCAGGTAATTGACGCCCGCCCAGACTTCGTCGGGCGTGATGTCCAGATCGTCGATGGCCTTGAAAAGGTCGCTCAACAGGCGGTTCAGAATCTGCTTGAAACGCGGATTGCCTTCGCTGCCGTCCAGATTGGTCGCGGCCTTCAGCAGGTCCTGCACTTCCTTCGTGTTGAATACGTCGAGGCTCATGTCTGTCTCCAGTGGGTTCTCTGTTTGTTAGGGGTGTTCAGTGTTTCTTGTCCGTGACCTTGACCAGTCCGTCGCGCGTGAAGCGCTTGACGCGGTCTTCGTCCAGCGTGATGCCCAGGCCCGGGCCGTCGGGCACGGTCAGCTCGAAGTCGCTGTAATCCAGCGGCTGCGTCAGGATTTCCTCGGTGATCAGCAAGGGGCCAAAGAGCTCCGTGCCCCACTGCAGTTGGGCAAAGCTTGCAAAAAGCTGGGCCGACGCCACCGTGCTGACCGCGCCTTCCAGCATCGTGCCACCATAAAGTTCGATGCCCGCCGCGTCGGCAATCGCCTCCACGCGCTGCGCCGCGAAAAGGCCACCGTTCTGCTCGATCTTGACGGCGAAGACATCGGCGCCATGCTGGCGCGCGATCTCGAACGCGGTATCCGGGCCCTGCAAGACCTCATCGGCCATCAGCGCCACCGGGAACCGGCGCACCAGCCGCGCCAGCGCCGCGGCGCTGGCCACCGGCTGCTCCACCAGCTCGCAGCCCGCCTGCGCCAATGCCGGAATCGCCCAGGCCGCCTGCGTTTCGCTCCACGCCATGTTCACGTCGACGCGCACCGAACCGCGGTCGCCCAGCGCGCGCTTGATCGCGGCCACGTGCTCGATATCCGTCTTCGGATCGCGCGCGCCGATCTTCAGCTTGAAGATGCGGTGGCGGCGCTCTTGCAACATCTGCTCGGCTTCCGCAATGTCGCGCGTGGTGTCGCCCGACGCCAGCGTCCAGGCCACGGGCAGGCGGTCCCGGCGGCGGCCGCCCAGCAGTTCGCTGACCGGCACGCCCAGACGCTTGCCCTGAGCATCCAGCAACGCAGTCTCCAGCGCGCTCTTGGCAAAGTGATTGACCTTGACGAGCTTGCCCAGGTGCGCCATCAGCGCCTGGATGCGCGTGGCGTCCTGGCCGATCATGGCGGGCGCGAAGTACGCATCGATCGACAGCTTCATGGCCTCGGGGCTTTCCGGGCCGTACGCCATGCCGGCGATGGTGGTGCCTTCGCCGATCCCCACCACGCCGTCGCTGCAGAACACCTTCACCAGCATCAGCGTCTGGCCATACATCGTGGCCACCGACAGTTTGTGCGGGCGGATGGTGGGAAGGTCGACGAGAGAGGTTTCGATGCGTTCGATGAAGGCTGCGGGCATGGACGGCGGTGTAGAAGAGGTGGTCACACGGCGTTTATAAAAGCCGGCGACTTTGCGCGTCCAATACTTTGAAAATCCGAATTGATACCTTTAAAGCATAAATAAAAAGCCCCGCCTCAAGAGGACAGGGCCAAGCGTCGATACTTTTTAGGTTTTCGTGCCGAAATCGGCCGCCCAACGGATTGAAGCCAGCCGATGAACTTGCGCTAGGCGGGAGCAAGACCGCTCACGATCCGCTCCCGCCCGGATCAATTCGCCGTGATCTTGCCCACTTCGATCACCTTCTTCCAGCGGGCAAACTCGTCGGCCTGGAACTTGGTGAATTCCGCCGGCGTGTTGCCGACGACCTCAAAGCCCAGTTCCAGCAGACGCGGTTTGACCGACGGGTCGTTCAGCGCCTCGACAATGCCGCCGCGCAGCTTGTCGCGAACGTCGGCGGGCATGTTCTTGGGGCCGGCGAACGCCTGCCAAGACGTCACCGTCACCCCCTTCAGGCCCAGCTCTTCCATGGTGGGCACATCCGGCAGCAGGGGCGAACGCTTCGCGCTCGTGACCGCCAGGGCGCGCAGCTTGCCCGACTGGATGTGCGTGAGGCTGGTGTTGATGTTGCTGAAGCTGGCGTCGACCTGGCCGCCCAGCAGGTCCACGATGGCGGGCGCGCCGCCCTTGTAGGGCACATGCGTAGCCTGCGTGCCGGTCTCTTGCCAGAACAGTTCGGCGGTCAGGTGATCCGAAGTGCCGTTGCCCGCCGAGGCAAAGGTCATGCGGCCCGGGTTGGCCTTCAGGTATGCCAGCACGCCCTTCAGGTCGCGGAACTGCGAGTTGGCGTTGACCACCAGGACGTTGGGCGCCTGCACGGCCACCGTGATGTATTCAAAATCCTTGAGTGCGTCGTAGCCGGGATCCTTGACCAGATGCGGGCCGATCACGAAAGGGCCCAGCGAAGACACCAGCACCGTGTAGCCGTCGGGCGCGGCGCGCTTGGCCTGCCCCGCGCCCAGCGTGCCGCCCGCGCCGGGTTTGTTCTCGATCACGAAGGTGGCGCCAAACTTTTCCTGCAGCTTGGGCGCGACCGTGCGGGCGATCAGGTCGGTGGAACCACCTGGCGGGAATGGCACGATCATCGTGACGGGCTTGGCCGGCCAGTTCTGCGCCTGGGCCGACGCCGTGACGGCCAGGCCGAGTGCGAGCGTGGTGAACCATTTTTTCATGCGAGTCTCCTCTGGGATGGCGTCTGTCGCGCCGGTGGTGTTGCATGCGTCCCGCCGCAAGGCTTGCGGCGGGAACAGGAAATGGATCAGATCCGCTTGCCGACCTCGACGCGCTCACGCGTCCAGGCCCGCGCCTGATCGCTGAGCGAGATGCCCAGACCCGGGCGGTTGGGCACCAGCATGCGGCCGTCGCGGATCTCCAGGCGCTCATTGAAAAGCGGCTCCAGCCAGTCGAAGTGTTCGACCCACGGTTCGGTCGGGTAGATGGCGGCCAGGTGCACGTGCAGCTCCATCGCGAAGTGCGGCGCCAGCATCGCGCCGGCCTGCTCGGCCTGCGAAAGAATCTTCAGGAACGGCGTGATGCCGCCCACACGCGGGGCGTCGGGCTGCACGTAGTCGGCGGCGCGATGGCGGATCAGGTCGCTGTGCTCGGCGGCGCTGGTCAGCATTTCGCCGGTGGCGATCGGCGTGTCGAACTGGGCGGCCAGCGCGGCGTGGCCTTCGTGGTCGTAGGCGTCCAGCGGCTCTTCGATCCACACCAGGTTGTACTGTTCAAAGATGCGGCACATGCGCTGAGCCGTCGGGCGGTCCCATTGCTGGTTGGCGTCGACCATCAGCGGCACGTCGTCGCCCAGGTGCTTGCGCACGGCTTCGACGCGGCGAATATCGAGCTGGCGGTCGGGCTGGCCGACCTTCAACTTGATGCCGCCAATGCCGCGTTCGCGCGAGGCGCTGGCGTTCACAAGCAGTTGTTCCAGCGGCGTATGCAGAAAGCCGCCCGACGTGTTGTAGCAAGCGACCGAGTCGCGATAGGCGCCCAGCAGCTTGGCAAGCGGCAGCTTGGCGCGGCGGGCCTTCAGGTCGTAAAGCGCCACGTCGAAGGCGGCGATGGCCTGGGTCGACAGGCCGCTGCGGCCCACGGACGCGCCGGCCCAGCACAGCTTGGTCCAGAGCCGGCCGATATCGCTGGGGTCTTCGCCGATCAGGACGGGCGCGATCTCCTTGGCGTGGGCAAACTGCCCCGGGCCGCCAGCGCGCTTGGAGTAGCTGAGGCCGATGCCTTCGTCGCCGTTTTCGGTCTGCACTTCGACGAACAGCATGGCGACCTCGGTCATCGGCTTTTGCCGGCCGGTCAGCACTTTCGCGTCGCTGATCGGGGTGGCCAGCGGCAGATAGCAGGACGAGATGCGCATCCAGGCGATGCGGTCGGCGTTGGAAGAGGCGGTCATGGGGGTCTCCGGGTGTCTGGGGCGTTGCTGCGGCAATGGTGCGCCGGCACGTCTGAACCAATGGACAACGTTGTCATTCACAGCCAAATAAAAAGCGCCGGGATGCGGAGCCTTGCTGGCGGCGTGGTCAAAAACGTTGCAGCTGACGTTCATGATAACGTTGTCCAAAATTCGCGGCAAGCCGGTCCGCGATCCGTACATACCCGTACTATCCTTCCGTCTCATGAAGCCCAAGTCCATCACCCTGCACGACGTCGCCCGCGCGGCCGGCGTATCGCTCATCACCGCATCGCGGGCGCTCGGCAACCCGGGGCGCGTCTCCGAGGCCACCATCGCAAAAGTCCAGCAGGCCGTGACGGAAACGGGCTACATCCCGAACTTGCTGGCCGGCGGCCTGAAGTCTCGGCGCAGCCATACCGTCGCGGCGCTGGTCCCGATCATCTCGGTACCGCAGTTCCTGCCCACCATCGAAGCCTTGACCGCCGAGCTCGACCGCGACGGCTACCAGCTCATCCTGGGTCAGATGGGCTATGACCGCGGCCGCGAAGAAGCCCTGCTCAATGCCATGGCGGGACGCCGGGTCGACGGCGTTGTCGTCGCCGGCCTGCTGAGCGACATACCGGCCGCGCACCGCCTGCGCGAAATCGGCATCCCCGTCGTCGAAACCTGGGACCTGACCGCGCACCCGCTCGACATGCTGGTGGGTTTTTCGCACCGGCGGGTGGGTAACGCCGTGGCCGAATTCTTCCTGTCCAAGGGATGGCGCAACGTGGGGCTGGCAACCGGCGACG
>JAEYVD010000422.1 GCA_023432075.1 Pseudomonadota bacterium
CGGATCGCAGCTATGCCTGGATCCTTGCGCGCGACAAGACACTGAATGCGCAGACGCGCGACGACATCCTGAGCCGCGCCAAGGCGTTGGGCCTGGACACCGACGCGTTCATCTGGGTCAGCCAGGATCGCGAACAGCCGCCGCTGGAACCGGCTTCCTGATGCGAGGTGGCGCGCCATGACATCCGGACGCGGTGGCGCGCGCACCCTGCGCTTGATTCTCGGCGACCAGCTGAACCCGCTGCACAGCTGGTTCGCCCGGATCGATCCAGACGTGGTGTACGTGCTGATGGAGGTGCGTCAAGAGACGGACTACGTGCTGCACCACGCGCAAAAAATCCTGGCGATATTCGCCGCCATGCGCGATTTCGCGCGCCATCTGCGCCAGGCCGGACATCGCGTGCGTTATGTCGCGATCGACAATCCCAGCAATCGGCAGGACATCACCCAGAATCTGGCGGCGCTGATGGCGCACTATGGTGCGCGGGAACTGGGCTACCAGCAGCCCGATGAATGGCGGGTCAGCGAGGTCCTTGGCGACTGGTGTGCGGCGCAAGCATTTTCTGTGCGGCAGGCGGACACCGAGCATTTCTATACGACGCGTGGTGAAGTGGCCAAGTTCTTCGGCCCCCGCAAGAAGTGGCTCATGGAAACGTTCTACCGCCATATGCGCCAGCGCCATGGCGTGCTGATGGACGCATCGGGCGCGCCGGCGGGCGGCAGATGGAACTTTGACCACGACAACCGCAAGCCCTGGCCGGGCGAGCCGCAGCTGCCGTCCGACGCCCGGCCGGTGCACGACCATCGCGCGTTGTGGGAAACGGTGCAGCAGGCAGGCGTGAAGAGCTTTGGCAATCCGCAAGCCGGTGCATTCCGCTGGCCGTTGAATCGCGCGCAGGCGCTTGCATGGCTGGCGCATTTCATCCAGCACGCGCTGCCAAACTTCGGGGCTTACGAAGACGCCATGAGCGCGGGCAATCCGCGCCTGTTTCACTCGCAGCTGTCGTTCGCGTTGAACACCAAGATGCTGCATCCCGACGAGCTGGTGCGGCAGGCGCAGGCCGCCTATGAAACGGGGCACGCGCCCCTGGCGGCCGTGGAAGGCTTCATCCGGCAGATCCTGGGGTGGCGCGAATATGTTCGGGGCGTGTATTGGGCGCACATGCCGGGTTATGAAACGCGCAACGCGTTGGAACACGAGCGCCCGTTGCCCGCGTGGTTCTGGACCGGGCAGACCACCATGCGATGCATGCGCGACGCCATCGGCAATTCGCTGGAAAACGCCTATGCGCACCATATCCAGCGCTTGATGGTCATCGGCAACTTCGCGCTGCTGGCCGGTCTGGACCCCGCCGCCGTGCACCAGTGGTACCTGGGCGTCTATGCCGATGCGTTCGAATGGGTCGAATTGCCCAACACGGTGGGCATGAGCCAGTTTGCCGACGGGGGGTTGCTGGGCACCAAACCCTATGTCAGCAGCGCGTCTTATATCGACAGGATGAGCGATTACTGCCGGGCGTGTCCGTACGACAAGAAGCAGAAGACGGGCGAACGTGCCTGCCCGTTCAATGCCTTGTACTGGGATTTCTTCGCGCGCCATCAATCTCGGCTCGAAGACAACCCACGTCTGGCCTTGGTGTACCAACACTGGCAGAACCTGCCCCACGATGCGCAGACCGCGTTGCGCGACCAGGCCGCGCTGACCTTGAACCGCCTGGATGGGCTGTAGAGACGCTCAACGCAAGAGCGCGAATCATTCCGGCGGCATTCATCCTGCGTTAAGGTCGGGCCGTTATGCTTGGCGCCCAAATACCCCATGGCAAACGTCAAGAATTGGAGCTGTATCCATGACACCCCTTCGGCCCGCGCCCGACGCCCCCGAACATAACGAACACACGCCGGCAGAGCGCGCTGCCGCTGCCTCCCGCAGCACATGGGTCAGCGTGGGCGTCAATGTGGCGCTTGCGACCGCCCAGATCATCCTGGGCATATTCTCGAAATCCCAGGGGTTGATCGCCGACGGCATCCACTCCTTGTCCGATCTGGTCGCCGACTTCATCGTGCTGCTTGCCAACCGGCATAGCCAGAAGGAAGCCGATGCCGGCCATCACTATGGGCATTACCGTTACGAGACCGCGGCGTCGTTTGCGCTGGGCATCTTGCTGCTGCTCGTGGGCGGCGGCATGCTCTGGGCGGCAATCAGCAAGCTGGAGCAGCCCGGCGCGATCCCGCAGGTGCATGGCATTGCCCTCTGGGTGGTGGGCGGCGCCCTGGTCGCCAAGGAAATCTTGTTCCGCTACATGCTGGCCGTGGCCAAGCGCGTGAAGTCCAGCATGCTGGTGGCCAATGCCTGGCACGCGCGCTCGGATGCCGCTTCCTCGTTGGTGGTCGGCATCGGCATCGTCGGCAACCTGCTCGGCTACCCGATTCTGGATCCCGTGGCGGCCGCCATCGTGGGGTTCATGGTGGCAAGAATGGGCTGGAATTTTGGCTGGGATGCCCTGCACGATCTGATGGACCGTGCGGCCGACGAGGACGAAACCGCAGCCATTCGCCGGACCTTGCTGGACACCGCCGGCGTTCAAGGCGTGCATGACCTGCGGACCCGAAAAATGGGCGACATGATCCTGGCCGATGCCCACCTGGAGATCGACGCGGCGTTGACCGTGGACGAAGGCCACAAGATCGCGGTCGAGGCCCGCCACCGGGTCATGCAGCGGCACCGTGTATTGAATCTGATGACCCACGTCGACCCCTGGCGGCGCACCGGCGCGCCGGCAAGTTCCGATCAGGGTGCGTCCGGCATCACGCCCTCTATTCAGCAGCAGTCCTGAAAATAAGGAATCCTCATGGCAATCAAGAACACCGATACACAGTTTGGCGGCCTCGTTATCGCGCTGCACTGGCTCATGCTCGTCGTGCTGGCGCTGGTCTACGCCTGCATGGAGCTGCGCGGCCTGGCCACGAAAGGCACCGATCTCTACAACAACGTCAAGGCGCTGCATTTCTCGCTGGGGCTGTGCGTGATCGGGCTGGTTGCCTTGCGGCTGGCCATCCGCGTGGCCGCTGGCGCCGCGCCTGCCGTCCGGCCGCCGATGCCGACTTGGCAGGAGGTGCTTGCCCGGCTGATGCACTACGCCCTGTATGCCTTCATGATCGCCACGCCGATTCTCGGCTGGCTGACGCTGAGCGCAGGCGGAAAGACCATTCCGTTGTTTGGCCTTGAAATGCCCGCCTTGGTGGGCGCGGACAAGGCGCTGGCAAGCCAGCTGAAAGAACTGCATGAAACCTTGGCGACGGCTGGCTACTTTCTGGTGGGCATGCACGCCGCCGCGGCGCTGTTTCACCACTACATCCTGCAGGACAATACGCTGGCGCGCATGCTGCCGGGACGTCGCTGACGCCAGGCCCAACGCAACGCGAAACGCCGAACGTGCGCTAGCCCCTAGGGAAATCCCGGGGCTAGCCTGGACTTTGCCCTTCCCCTAGAATTTGCCCTGCCTTCACGCATTGAAGGCCGGCTCGGCAAGTTCCAAAGGCGCAACTGCCCGCAAGGCCGCTCAGTTTTTCTCGTCGACAACGGCGTCGACATCCTGCCGGGTTCTCGGCATACCCACACACCTATACACGTCTACGCGACTTTCGGCGTCGGCCTCTGCTCGTCCCTGCACTTTGCGCCGGGCGCCAGACCGTGCGCGCCGCGAGCGCACAAGGGGCCAATCAACATGAGCATGAACCGCCGTCAGTTTCTCTCGTCCACCGCTGCCACCGCTGCCTCCGCCACCCTGATGGGGCTCACCGGGTCGCGCGCCTTTGCGGCCGGCGAGGAAAAAATCAATGTCGCCGCCATCTACGATCTGTCGGGAGGACTGGACATCTACGGCAAGCCGGTGATGGACGCGCTGCGGTTTGCGGCCGAGGAAATCAACGCCAAGGGCGGCCTGCTGGACAAGCAGATCAACTTCATCGCCTACGACGCGCAGTCGAACATGCAGCTGTATGCGCAGTTCGCGCAGCAGGCCGCGCTGCGCGACAAGGCCGCCGTGGTCCACGCCGGCATCACGTCCGCCTCGCGCGAGGTCGTGCGTCCGGTGCTCAACCGTTATCGCACCCTGTACTTCTACAACAACCAGTACGAAGGCGGCGTCTGCGACCGCAACTACTTCGCGGCCGGCGTGACGCCCGCACAGACCGTGCAGAAGCTCGCACCTTATGCCGTCAAGCACTGGGGCAAGAAGGTGTACATCGTGGCCGCCGACTACAACTACGGCCAGATCGTGTCCAACTGGGTGCGCAAGTACGCGGCCGACGTGGGCGGCAAGACCGTTGCCACGGAATTCTTCCCGCTGGATGTGACCGACTTCGGCGCCGCCATTTCCAAGATCCAGACCGCCTCGCCCGACTTCATCTGGTCGGGTCTCGTGGGCGGCGCGCACATGTCCTTCTATCGCCAATGGAAGGCCACCGGCATGACGGGCAAGATCCCGCTGGCCTCGACCACCTTTGCCGGCGGCAATGAACACATCGTGCTGTCGCCCGAGGAATGCAACGGCTTTCTGGTCTGCCAGAACTACCTGCAAGAGCTGCCTGGCGCGGCCAACGCCGACTTCGTCAAGCGGTTCCATGCCCGCTACGGCGCCGACTATCCCTACATCACCGAACTGGCCATGGGCGCCTATCAGGGCTTCATGCTGTGGGCCGAAGGCGTGCGCAAGGCCGGCTCGCTGGACCGCATGAAGGTCATTGAAGCGCTGGAATCCGGCATCGCCATCGATGCGCCGAGCGGCCGTGTGTCGCTGGACCCCGCCACTCACCACTGCACGCTGGACGTGCACATCGCCGAAGTGCGTGACCGCAAGCTCAACCTGGTCGAGAGCTTCCCGCAGCAACAGCCCGGCGATACCGCGGCCGTCTGCGACCTGATCAAGAACCCGGCGGACAACCGTCAATACGCCATCAAGTTCTGAGCGTTCCATGGATCTCGTTGCCATTTATGCCATCGATATCCTGGGTGCG
>JAEYVD010000482.1 GCA_023432075.1 Pseudomonadota bacterium
GCCGCCCAAACGGCCTTGAGTGAGCCCCGCTTCGACAAATCGAAGTGAAGACCGCCCAAGGTGATGCGGACCAGGCTATTGCGCTGTAGCTGGCAGGACGAAAAGCGTTTCCACACAGCCTCGACCCTTTGCAACCATTCATTGCGCAATCGCACGACAGGCAGAAATCGGAATACAGCGGTCACTTGACGTTGTTTTTTTCTGGTCGGTATTCACGACCGTCAATATTCAAAAATCGCAGGAGCGGCGGCTGGGGCCAGTTGTGGGAACCGCCCCAGCCGAGCCGTGCTACGCCGATGGAGGTCGGTAGCACGGATCGGCCTCGAGCAAGTTGAAGCGCGCGCAATCGAGGTCGTTCTTGTTGAACAGCGGGGCGAAACTCGTTTCGAGCATGATGCTTTCGAATGACAGGTGCAGCGCGCCGTGTTTCGCGAGGCTTTTCAGGCCGCTCTTGATGTCGGAGCCTGGCTTAACTAGCCGCTTGGCCAGAATGACGGGCGGGTACATCGTTAGCAGGCCCTCAATAGTTGTCTTCACGTACTTCTTCGAAAGCGAAATGTCCATCGCCTCACGGATGCGAGCGCCGAATTCACGGACCAGTGTCTCATCCGATTCGGGGGGGCAGGTGGTGGTGGCGGTATGCCGCGCAGCCTCGCTCATCGCACGCAGGAACGCGGGCAGGCGCGGCAGCGTTGGATTGACCGACCATGTTTCGTGCTGGTCGAGAAATTCCGGGAATTCGCCCGAGTTCAACACTGCATACAACGCATGCCTCGCCGCGTCGGTGATCTCGAACGGGGGAGGCAGCTCGGCTCGGCCGGTTCGCTCGACCGCGACCTTCGTATAGTGCGCTTCCTGCGCGCCCCCTTCGACCACCTCGTCGATATGCAGCCAGAAGGGGCGGCAGCGTTTGTCCGGGCGCCCGTCGCTGCTTGGCGTCCAGCAGAGAATCCAGCGGTCAGGCCGCACCATATCGGATTCGAGGAACGACAGTGAGTTGTGAACCGTCCCGGGCGAGACGATCTGATCGGTGTAAGCGATGTCGCCGAGCACCCAGCAAACGTAAATTTCATCGGCGGACACCGGTCGGTAAGCGTCCAATTCCGTGGTCCGCGCATCGTTGCGAATTACACCCTGCTTGATCGCTCGATCCCAAAGCGCCCGCAGTTCAGCGAGGCGCGCGAGTTTAGCCGAAGTGGTCGGATAGGCCATGGCTGCCTGCCGTCGGTAATCATCCAGCCGTGCGCGCAACTCGAGTAGAGTCCGCGCATCATCGACGAGGAACCCGGCTTCTTGTAGCCCTTCGGCGCTCAGGCCGTTAGACGTCAGATTGAAGCTGCCGACCGCCGCACTGCGCTCTCCGAGGTAAATCTTGGCATGCAAGTTGTCGAGGAAATGGACGTGTTCCCAGCCGATCGTCTCGGCGATCTCGACGACCGCGGCAGGGTTTGTCCCGACAGTCGGAGATAGCACGATGTCTTGGAGCTTCTCGGGAACGATATAGGCTTTCCAATCGATGCCGACGTAGGCGACTGCAATCTGGCTCGGTGAAATCTCACGCAGCCCGCGCTGAATGTCGCTGCCGTGAATGAACTTCATAGTTTTGGGACCTTGTATGGCTCAGTATGTTGTCGTGGTGATCTCGATGGGCCTGTCGCCGATCGTATTTTGCATGCGACACGTTCGGGGGGCGACCTCGCGAGCTCGATGCCGTCAGCGACCCTGAAGCTGGGCTGACGGCGTGCAATGCGACCGACACCATACCTCACTAGTGTGCCGTTCCCAACCGCAGGGAGAGACTGCAACTTGAGATGTCGAATGGGTGGCCGCCTTGGGATCGCTGCTGACATTCGAATGTCGGAGCGAGTTGTCCGGTGGACGACTCATCATGGCCGGTTGCGGCCGTTGATTAACGTCCGCATCCGGCCCGATGGACTCGATGCCACCTCTGAAGGGAAAACTGGTGAGCCGTGCCCGATGCTCGCTGTCTGGAAACGCCAAACCGCTCAGATTCGGCGGACTGCGCCGATCACTTGGGAGCGACAGTGCCCATCAACCCCAAATCCCCAAACACCGAGCGCACGATCTTCATGCGCGCAGCGGCATCCTGTTTTTTCTTGACGTCCACGTTAAGCGCGAAATAGAAAACCTTGCCCTCGCGCTCCAGGTAGCCCACCAGCCATCCCGTCTGCTGCGCACCAGGTTCGCCTAGTCCGGCCCAACCCGTCTTGCCGCTCAGACGGTAGTCAGGCGTCTCTTCCAGGACGAGGATGTCCTTGGTCATCTGCACCGTCCGCTCGCACAGGCCGAATTGATTGACATAGAACCGGCGCAGGAATTCCACCTGCTCGTTCGCGGAGATTCTGAGCCCACCGGTTAGCCAGAATTTGTCTATGCCACCCGAAATGTCGCGATTTCCGTAGTTGAAACGGTCGACATAAGCCTGCATACGTTCGGCGCCGATGCGCCTGGCGATTTCCTGGTAATACCAGACGGCGGAGTTCTGTAGCGCCGATTCAAGCGTATGGTTTTGCGCCCATGCCGCCGGCCACCATGGCTGGCGAGGGTTGCGCTTGCTGTCCCACGCGATTTCGAAGTCTTTGCCTTTCGCTACGCCTGTTTCCAGCGCAATAAGCGAGTTGGGAATCTTGTAGGTGGATGCGGGCAGATACCGCTTGTCGGCCCTGGCCTCGTCGTAGCGCTGAAACGCGCCGGTCTGTCCATCAAGCAGGACGAACGTGCCCTCAACTTGTTCCTCCCGGAATCTCGCGCCGATATCGACCTGCGGTAATTCGGCGTGCGCGCCCGCGGACGCGAGCAACGTCATCAGCAGCGGCAAGGCGGCTTTGGCAAACCGACGAAATTTTGAATTCATGTTATCTCCGTGATTGTCATGCGGCATGCATGCGGCCGCCAGAATATGCGTGGGGTTGGTGAGCGCCAATCAAGGTGCCGTAACGCCTGTAACATGGCGGCATGATTCAGAACATCCAAATCGATTTGGACCGTCCACTGCTTGTGGACGGCAAGCCTGCGCGGAATCAGTCGGTTTGGCTGCTGCTAAGGGTCTGGTACGCGCAGCAGACCGGTGAGGGGGCTGTGCCCGGGTCGTCATTGCAGGCCCGATATCCGGGGAACGCCAACTTGCGCATGTTTGTTTCCCGCGCGTTTCGGGATTTCGCGGCGTGGGGCGTGGAGGTGGGGTGGGGAAGCGCCATTGACCTGCCGCCTGCGCTGCTCAACGCGTCACGGCGCAGCCAGGGACCCTTCTGGATGACGCAAGCGCAGGCAGATAGGGTGCGGTGCCGCCACGGTGCGGCCCCGGCAAGCCTGGACCTCGTTGCGAACTTTCTCGGATTGAGCGGGCAGGCGCCTCCGCGCGCAGATCTGCTGCAATACGTGACCCAGGAGGGGGATTACTGGAATCACCTGACCCAGGCCATGCGGCTGGCGCGAGATGGAATGGGGACGACGGGTATGAGTTGGGCGGCGAGTTATCGGGCCGCCGACCGAACGGCGCTGGACGATTTTCAGCGAGCATTGGCCATACTGAAAGAGAGTCTGGCATGGCGTCGTCACGGTAACGTGAGGCGCAGCGAGGCGGCGTTAAACCGGCTGGGAAAGATCCTCCAGTCGGATGCCGTCGGCCCCTCCATGCCGACCTTGTCGGCAATGGCGTCGGTTGCCACAGCCTGGAATAGCTATGCGCGCGGGGATATCAGGCAATCTCATGCCGGGCTGGACCGTCTGGCGGCGGACCAGTTTCTGGCGCCGGTCATTCGCTACAACCCACGCGTGCGATTTGAATATCTGAATCTGCGTGCGCTGCTGCACAAAGGGAGCGCTCTTGAAGACAAAAGCGCGGATCGAGTCTGGAGAATGAACGAGGCTGAGAAGGCGATTAGCGCCTTGTCGGAAGCCCTGCAGGCCGCGTACGAGGCGGACTCTGTCGAGGCGGCCCAGGATGTGGCGGCAAACATCGGATGGACGTTGTGGTTGTTCTGGCAGCAGCGATTGCTGGCTGTCATCAACGACCAGGACGTTCATTCGGTACAAGGAACTTCGCTACGCTGGCTGGGGCTGTCGGAATGGATATGCGACCGCTTCGGCGTTGGCGGCAGTTCTGCCTGGAATACGGTATTCGCGCTGCGCATCGCGCGTGGCGGTTGCGACGACAGAAGCGGGGACGTGAAGCGCTTTCAATCGCAATCGCCCCTTCCGGTAGAAAAAATGCTGGAGGCGGTCAAGCCGTTTGAAGCCGCCTTCTCGCGCGCCAAGGGCTACGCAGACTGGTCGAATGTCGCGGCCTTTACGCTTGAGGAAAATGATGCGGGCCGGGTTTTCTACGGGGCTCATCAAGTGGCCAATCTGCTGCTTGAATTCGTCTGGTTTCGCACGCACAGCAAGGGACTGAGTCGTGAAGTGTTTGCGGCGGTGGAGCGGCTGGCACACGTCGTCCAAGGGTTGGGTCCCGGCCAACGGCGCTTTTTCAGGGAAAGCCTCAAGGCCTTGCCGGAGCCGCTGCAGATCGCCGCAAAGGATGCAACGGCTTCGCGCAACGGCAAGAAGCCGGCGTGATTGGCGTTCCCCGCCTTACTCCTCGCGCAGGCACCCCAGAAATGCCGCCGTCAAACTCGACTCGGCCTGTTGCTGCGCGGCAAGGATATAGCGCGAGAATACGATCGTCGGCGAAAACGGCAAGCTGGTGACGCCGGGAATCTTCAAGGTTCGCATCACAAGCGGATTGATCACGCTTACCCCAAGGCCCATCGCCACCATGCGGCAGATCGTGGCCGCGTAGGGCGTATCCAGGATGAGCTTGCGGCGATCGGGAACAAATGCGGCATCAATCGCAGCGCGGGTGCCGTCGCCCTGGGTAAGCGAGACAAACGGCTCATCAACAAGGTCCCCGGCATTTACCCGCCGCTTGCGCGCGAGGCGATGCCCATTGGGAACGATGCACACCCCTTCATCCTCCGCCCAGAGGTTGACGGCGACACCGGGCGTATCAGCTAGATACGAGACCAGGCCCACGTCGCAATAGCGCGTTGCGGTCCATTTGGCGACCATGGGTGAGTCGCCCGTGTGAATCGAGACCGGCACGTCGGGGTAGTGCTGCCGGAACTTGCGCATCACTTCCGGCATGACGCTCATCGCAATGGAGGGCACGGCGCCAATACGCAGCGTGCCGGGGCCCACTTGGCGAATCAGGCGGGCGGCGTCGGCCAGCGCATCCATGCCGAGAAACGCGCGTTGCACCTCCCGGTAGAACGCTTCCGCTTCCGGCGTGGGAATCAATCCGCCCGGCCGGCGTTCAAACAGTCGAAATCCCGTCGCGGTTTCCAGTTGCCCGATAACCCGGCTGATATTGGACTGCGAGGTGTGGAGTTCACCCGCAGCCAGCGTCATGGAACGCGTCAGCATCACCACGCGAAATGTCTCGATGTGTTTGAACTTCATCTGTGAATTCCCCCGTATCTGAGTCGCAGCATATCAAAACTGCATGCGTAAGCCTAATACTGTCATTTGACGTAATGTCGGTCGATTTCCATACTCCAGCCATACATCGGATCGGGCGCCTTGCACGGGCAACAGGAGCAGGAAGATCATGGAATCGAAGGTCAGTCGCAGATTGCAGCAAGCCACCGCGCAGGAAGTCTGCGACCACATATATCT
>JAEYVD010000567.1 GCA_023432075.1 Pseudomonadota bacterium
CAGAACCTGAAGGCTGGCCAGCAACTGACCGAAACCTTCTCGGTCGTGTCTCAGGATGGCACCGCGACCAAGCCGGTCAACGTCACCATCATCGGCACGAACGATGCGCCGATTTCGGGCGACTCGGCAGCGCATTCGAACGTGAACACTGCTTACACTCTCAAGGTGTCCGACTTCCCGTTCAATGACGGCGTGGAGAACGACAGCTTCCAGAGCGTGGTCATCACCCGCATCCCGGGCGCAGGCGAAGGCACGCTGACCCTTGGCGGCCAGGCTGTGACGGCGGGCCAGGTCATCTCGGTCGCCGACATCCAGTCGGGCAAGCTGGTGTTCACCCCGTCCACCGCGGGCGGCGACGCCACGTTCGACTTCTCGGTCCGCGATGCAGGCGGCACCGCGAACGGCGGTCAGAACACCTCGGACGAGCACACCTTCACGCTGTCCACCGACAAGCTGGCGGTGGGCAACAACACCGCCAATACGGACATCAACGGCGGCGGCGGCAACGACATCCTCGTGGGTGACCGTGGCGGTTCGGTGACGGCGGTCGAGCCGGGCAAGAACTACAACATCTCGCTCATCGTCGACGTGTCCGGCAGCATGAGCGACAAGATCGGCAACACGAATGTGTCGCGGATCGCGCTCTTGAAGAGTTCGCTTGTCTCGCTGGCCAATCAGCTGTCGAACCACGACGGGGTCGTGAACGTGCGCCTCATTCCGTTCTCGGACAAGGCGCAGAACGGTGTCACGATCAACAACCTGAGCAAGTCCAACATCCAGCAGTTGCTCGACGCCATTGACGCCCTGAAGGCGGACGGCAACACCAACTATCAGGACGCCTTCAACAAGGCCGTGAGCTGGTTCAACTCGCAGGTTTCCGGCGGCAAGGACGCGGCCCACAACTTCCAGAACCTGACGTTCTTCCTGACGGACGGCAATCCCAACGTCTATGGTCCCAGCGGGAACCAAAGCAGCGGCGCCCTGCAGCAGGCCGTCGATGCGGCCAAGCCGCTGGTGGATGGATCCGGCGTGCTGGTGGGCGGCAACAAGGTCGTGATGTACGGCATCGGCATCGGCACGGGCGTCAACAGCGACTACCTGCGCTTCTTTGACAACACCAACGCCACGGGCCAGGGTTCGACGAAGGTTACTGAAGGCAGCGGCTGCAACTCCACGGAGTACACGGTCAACGGCACGGTGGGCCAGCCCCAGATCGTCAACAGCGCCAACGAACTGAACGCGGCGCTGCAAGGCGGCCAGACCACCACGGACCCGGCGCCCGTATCCGGCGACACGATCCACGGCGGCGATGGCAACGACATCATCTTCGGCGACACCATCAATACCGACCATCTGTCCTGGAGCGGTCACGCCGCGGGCACGCATGACGGCCAAGGCTGGCAAGCGCTGGTGGACTTCATGACGGCGCAGAAGGGTGGCACCGCCCCGACCACGCTGGAGATCTACAACTACCTGCAGCAGCACAGCGCCGAGTTCGACAAGGCTGGCGACACGCGCGGCGGAGACGACTTCCTGTATGGCGGCAAGGGCGACGACACCCTCTTCGGCCAGGGCGGCAACGACTACCTGCACGGCGGCGAGGGCAACGACACCCTTTACGGCGGCACGGGTAATGACGTGCTGGTCGGCGGCAAGGGCAACGACATCCTCGTCGGCGGCGCGGGCAGCGACACCTTCCGTTGGGAACTCAACGATCAGGGCACGGCGGACGCACCCGCCATCGACCGGATCAAGGATTTCTCGACGGCCACGCCCGCCAACAATGGCGACGTGCTGGACCTGCGCGACCTGCTGCAGAACGAGGAGTCCAATCCGCTGACCAAGTACCTGGAAGTCAAGAAGGAAGGCAGCAACACCGTCATCAACGTGAGCACCAATGGCGACATCGCCCACAACGTCGACCAGAAGATCATTCTGGAGAACGTGGACCTCACCAACAACGGTTCGCTGACCAGCGCGCAGGTCATCAATGACCTGCTGAACAAGGGTAAACTGATCGTCGATCACAATTGACCCACGCGCCACGCGCTCCGGCCTTTGCGGGCCGGAGCGCGGCCTCTTTCCCGTATCCCATGCCCAAGCATTTTTTTGAACGCGACCAGCTTCTTGCCTGGTTCAAAGGAAACGCCGCCGCGGCCGATTACGTGGACATGGTGTGCCGCATTGCGCATCTTTGGGACGATCTCATCGACCGCGACAAGGACGTCCCGGACGACGAGATCAACCAGGGCTTTTTCGAGGCCCTCATCAAGCTGCCGCGCAATCCGTTCTACCGGACGCATTTCGATCATCTGAACGCCGTGCTCATCAACGCCGTCTCGAACTGGCAGATCGCCACCAAGCTCGAGCGCGACGGCGGCGACTACGAAAAAAGCATCGCCTTCGTCCTGCGCTCTTCCTATGCAGACCTCATCACGCAATCCGCGCTGATCGTGGGCGGCGAGAAGTGGGCCTGCCAGGTAGGCGAGGAAGTCCGCAAGGCGACGCACGGCGAGACCTTCGATGGCTACATCAAGAATCTGTCCAAGGAGGCCTCGGACCGGACGCGCATGAAGGCCGCCGGACAGGCTAAGAACCGCTGATCCCAGCATGACCGCCCGGGAGAACTGCAGCGACATGCGGCGACATCACGTGCCCCCTGATTCATGCCTGGCCGCCGCCCGCTTCGTCTGAAACGGGCCATCAGCCTGGCGCTGCTTGGCCTTGCCTGCTGGTGGGGCGGCAGTTTTGCGATCGAAGTCGATGCCGGCAAGCTGCAGAAGCTGTCGGCCAGCCGCTACGGCGCCAAGGGCGCGCGGTCCGTCGACAACTGGCTGCAATTGCTGCGCGCCCCCGCCCCCGCTGCCGAACGCGACCGCCTCACCGTCGCCAACGATTTCTGGAACCGCGCCCTGCTCTCCGGCGAGGATTCCATCATCTGGAAGCAGGCGGATTACTGGGCCACGCCGCTGGAATCGCTGGGCAAAGGCGCGGGCGATTGCGAGGACTATGTCATTGGCAAGTATTTCACCCTGCTCTCCATGGGCGTGCCGGCCAACAAGCTGCGCTTCATCTACGTGCGCGCCCGCATCGGCGGCGCGGCCAGCAGCAGCCAGGTGGCCCACATGGTGCTGGGCTATTACGAAACGCCCAATGCCGTCCCGCTTGTGCTGGACAGCCTGATTTCAACCATCCTGCCGGCCACGCAGCGGCGCGACCTGACGCCGGTTTTCAGTTTCAACGCCGACGGCGTCTACGTGGACGGCAAGGCGGCCGCGCCTGTCGACCGCCTCAGCCGCTGGCGCGACCTCCTTCAACGCATGGAACGGGAAGGCATCCGCCCCTGACGTCCGGAAACAAGACTATGTCCATACTTCGACAGCTACTGCTCAGCGTGACCCTCGCCATCAGCGTCATCTTGCTGGGAACGCTGGCGCTCAGCGTCAACTCGGCGCGCGAGTACCTGTCGGGCCAGCTTCAGGTGCAAAGCACCGACGCGGCCGTATCGCTGGCCCTGTCCTTGTCGCAGCCGGCGAACAACGACCCGGTCGTG
>JAEYVD010000577.1 GCA_023432075.1 Pseudomonadota bacterium
CCTGCTCGCGGGCAGCGCACCGGCGCCCGTCACCCCGGCCGCGGCCGTGCCCGCCGCGGATCCGCGCGTGCTGGCCATGAACCACGGCAGCCGGGTGTTGCTGGAGTCGCTGCATGCCTGGCCCGAACGCTCGGCCGACATCCGCAACATCCACGTCTCGCAGCGCGGCCGGCTGGGCCGAACGCTCATCCAGAACACCGATTTTGGCGTGCCCCAGCTGGGCAGCGTGGTGGCCTATTCCGGGCTCTACGCCAAGCTGGACGAATGCGTGGCCGCAAGCGGCGTCTCCGTGCTGGCCGGCCCCCCGGCGCAGATCGGCATGCAGGACGCCGACGGTGTGCGTATCCAGCAAGGCGATACGGAAATCCTCTGCGGCGTCGCCGTGCAGTCGGACGGCGCGGGCGCCACGGATGTGCGGCGCGATTACGACCAGCACGCCGTGCTGACCACCGCCCACGCTACCCTGCCGCGGCGCGGCTGGGCCTGGGAACGCTTCACCTCCGAAGGGCCGCTGGCGCTGCTGCCCCACCCGCAAACCCCCGATGCCTACTCCGTCGTCTGGTGCAGCGCGCCAGACCGCGCGGCCGAACTGGCGGCCCTGGACAACGTTGCGTTCTCGCATGCGCTGACGCAGGCTTTTGGCGACCGCCTGGGCCGCCTGACCAGCCATGCGCCGCGCCACGTCTTTCCGCTGGCCCTGTCCGCCCGGCGCGCCCAGGTGCACGGCCGGGTCGCGGCCATCGGCAACGCCGCGCAGACCCTGCACCCGGTGGCGGGCCAGGGATTGAACCTCGGCCTGCGCGATGCGGCTCGCCTTGCCCAGACGCTGACCGGCTGGCTGGCCCGTCCCGGCGCCAATCCCGGACCGGCCCTCGCCGAGTTCGCCAGCGCGCGCCATCTGGACCGCTTCATCACGGCCGGACTCACCGATTTCATGCCGCGCATCTTCGCCACGGGGTTTGCGCCCGTGGAGCACGCCTGCGGCGCCGCCTTGCTGGGGATGGATCTGGCCTCCCCCTTGCGCGCCCCGCTCGCCCAGCACCTGCTCCAAGGGTTCCGCGCGTAAATCCCCGTCGGATCCGGCCCCGTGCAGGGGCCGGCTTTCCCTCGTCCCCCCCATCTGTTACCAGGCAATCGCCCCTTCAAAAATGGGGGTTCGATCGAGCCGGTTAAAATGTGAGCATGCGCATAGGCCAGTGGACCCTTCCCAACAACGTTCTTGTCGCGCCCATGGCGGGCGTGACGGACCGTCCTTTCCGCCAGCTTTGCAAGAAGCTGGGGGCGGGTTATGCGGTGTCCGAGATGGCCGCCAGCAACCCGAAACTCTGGGACAGCGTCAAGACATCGCGCCGTTTGAACCACGACGGCGAGATCGCCCCCATTTCCGTGCAGATTGCGGGGGCGGACCCGGCCATGATGGCCGAGGCCGCGGCGTTCAACGCCAACAAGGGCGCCCGGATCATCGACATCAACATGGGCTGTCCGGTCAAGAAAGTGTGCAACGTGGCGTCCGGGTCGGCGCTGTTGCGCCATGAAGACCTGATCGTCCGCATCCTGGACGCCGTGGTGGCCGCCTGCGCGCCGCTGGGCGTGCCCGTCACGCTGAAGACCCGCACGGGCTGGGACCGCAGCAGCCGCAATGCGCTGCGCGTGGCCAAGCTGGCCGAAAACGCGGGCATCGCCGCCCTCACCCTGCACGGACGTACGCGGGCCGACCTCTATACGGGCGAGGCGGAATATGACACCATCCGCGCCGTCAAGGCTGAAATCGGCATCCCCGTGATCGCGAACGGAGATATCGACTCGCCCGCCAAGGCCAGGCACGTCCTGGATTACACTGGCGCCGATGCGGTCATGATTGGCCGGGCGGCCCAAGGGCGCCCGTGGATCTTCCGCGAAATCGACCACTACCTGCGCACGGGCGAAACACTGGCCCCTCCCTCTTACGGGGAAATGCGCGAGCTGCTGCTCGAACATCTCGACGACCACTACCGTTTCTATGGCGAGCACACCGGCGTACGTACCGCGCGCAAGCACATAGGCTGGTATGTGGACGGCCTGCCGGGCGCGGATTCGTTTTGCGCCCGCATGAACCTGATCGACAACACCCGCGACCAATGGCGGGCGGTGGCGGACTGGTTCGACACCCTCTCAAGCGACGGCAGCTGTACCCCGGCGCCGGCCGCAGAAGCCCTGCTGGCGGCATGACCGCCTCAACACCAACATAAAAATATCTGTACTCAAATGAGCAAGAAAGATGTCCTGGAAGAATGCGTGCGCGCCAGCCTGGAGCGCTATTTCGAAGACTTGGGCGAGTCCGAGCCCCACGATATGTGGGACATGGTCATGCGCTGCGTGGAGCGCCCGGTGCTTGAAGTAGCGTTGGAGCGGTCGGGCGGCAACCAGTCCCGGGCGTCCGAGATGCTGGGCATCACCCGCAACACCCTGCGCAAGAAGTTGCTGGCGCACAATATCCAGGTATAGATTTCCCTCGCGCGGGCGGCGCACGCGTCGCGCCGCCGCCGCTTCCAGATTTCCCATCCGACCAGAACGAGAAAGGCGCTCCCGCCCCACTCCGTCCCATCATGAAAATCGAAACCGCCCTGCTTTCGGTGTCCGACAAGACCGGCATCGTTGAATTTGCCCGCGCCCTGGCCGCGCGCGGCGTGCGCCTGCTCTCGACCGGCGGCACCGCCAAGCTGCTCGCCGACTCCGGCCTGACCGTCACCGAAGTGGCCGCTCACACCGGTTCGCCCGAGATCCTGGACGGCCGCGTGAAGACGCTGCACCCCAAGATCCACGGCGGCCTGCTGGCCCGCCGCGACAGCGCCGAGCACATGGACACCATCAAGGCGGCTGGCATCGATCGCATCGACATGCTGGTGGTCAACCTGTATCCGTTCCGTGAAACGGTCGCCAAGCCCGATTGCACGTTTGCCGACGCCGTCGAGAACATCGACATCGGCGGGCCCGCCATGCTGCGCGCCGCCGCCAAGAACCACGGCACCGAAGCCGGCGGCGTTACGGTCGTGATCGACCCCGTCGACTATTCGCGCGTTCTGGCAGAAATGGACAAGGGCGGCGCCACCTCCTACGGCCTGCGCCTCGCCCTGGCCGCCAAGGTCTACGCCCACACGGCCGCCTACGACGGCGCCATCGCCGCCTACCTGACCAGCCTG
>JAEYVD010000629.1 GCA_023432075.1 Pseudomonadota bacterium
CCTGGTGGCCCAGATACGTCAGCCCATACAGCACGCCGACCAGCCGGATGCCGTACACGTCGGCCAGAATGGCCGAGGACAGCGCGATGCTGCCGGCCCAGACGATGCCGCCAATGGTGGCGGCCAGATACAGCTCCCAATGCGCGCCCACCATGACGAGCGCAAAGAATCCCAGGCCTCGCACCAGATAAATGGTGGCGAGAATGTTGCGGCGCTCGACCTGATCGGACATGCGGCCCAGCACCAGCGTGCTGAAGATGGCAACCAGGCCGATCAGACCGATGCCCAGCGAGCTGGTGGTGGGGTCAAAGCCGTGATCCATCAGCATGGGCATGCCATGCGTGCCCAGCAGGTTCATGCTGAAGCCGCAGGCAAACAGACCCAGCGCGACCTGCCAGAACGGCAAGGTGCGCAGCGCCTCGCCCAGCCGCGGCGCGGGCGTCTTGGCGGCCGGCTTGGCCGAACTGGATTTCTCGATGATCTGATGCGGCAGCAGGTCGGTGTGCTCGGGCGCCTCGTCGCGCATCACGAAAAGCGCAATGGGGATGGTCAGCACGGCAAACAGCACGGCAAAGCCCAGCAGCGTTTCCTGCCAGCCCACCGCGGAAATGGCGTAGGTGAGTGTCGGTGTCATCAGCGCGATGCCGGCCATCGACCCCGTGGACAGGAAGAAGAGCGCCATGCCGCGCTGGCGCGTGAACCAGCGGCTGATCACCGGCGTCAGCGCGACGGGGCTGGTGAAGGCAAGGCCGATGGACAGCGCGACACCGAAGGCGAGCAGGAATTCGAGGGGGCTGCGCGCGAAGACGGTCCAGATGGAGGCGGCGACGACGATGGCCGTGCCGGTCAGGAGCACGAAGCGCGTGCCGCGGATGCTGACCAGATAGCCGGCGAGCGGCATGCCCAGGCCGTAGCACAGCATGCCGATGGCCACGATGCCCGACAGCAGGCTACGCGAAAAACCCAAGCCTTCGGCCATGGGCAGAAAGAACGGTCCGATCCCCATGCGCAGGCCGACCGTAAACAGCGTGAGTACCGTGGCGGCGCCAACGATGTTCCAGCCGAAATACCAGCCGCCCGACTCTTGCTTGTCCAATTCCTCTTCTCCTCGGTGTCTTTTTTATGGCCGGTTGCGCGCCAGGACTTGCAGACACCGAGGGCAGGCACGGAGGGGGCTCCGCTGTCGACAGGGGGTGGGAAGGACCAGGCGTGATTCGGCTTGCGCGCCAGCGGACGAGCGCCGCCGGACGCGTCACATATTACTCCTGGCTATATGCGAGCGGGACGGGGAAATGGAAACCCTGTCCGGTGAGCGGTCAGCAAATTGAAGCGGTTTCGCGGGCGCGGATGGCGCCGTGGCGGCCGGGTGTCGGACAACTGGCGCGGCGGCGCGGATCAGCCCGCCTGTTCAAGGAACGCCTGCAGCGCCGGGACGGTGTTCAGGACGTGCTGGCGCATGGCGGCCTCGCAGCGTGCCGCGTCGCGGGTTTGCAGGGCGTCGATCAATTCCTGATGCGATTCGCGTACGCGCAGCACGCGGCCGGGTTGGGCGGCCCACAGGCGCATGTAGGGCTCGACGACAGAGTGCAGTTCCGAGATCTGGTTCAAGAGGCGCGGCTGCTTGCAGAAGCTGCACAGGTATTCGTGGAATTCGCGGTGGGCGGCGGTCCAGTCCAGGTCTTCGTTCGCGCCCTGGTCCAGCTGCGCCAGCATGTTGACCAGCCGGCGGACGTGTTCGGGCCCCATGTTGGCCACAGCGTTGCGTGTCGCCAGCCCTTCCAGCACCGAGCGCATTTCAAAGACCTCCAGCATTTCCTGCTGGTTCAGGCCGCGCACCACGGCGCCGCGGTTGGCGCGAATCTCGACCAGGCCCTCCGAGGCCAGGCGGCGCAGGGCGCCGCGCACCGGCATGCGGCTGGTGCCGATTTCAGCCGCCACGACGTCCGGCACCAACCGCTGGCCGGGCGCATAGTGGCCCAGGCGGATTTCACGCTGCAAATGCAGGTACGCCTCGTCTTCGGCGCTGATGGCTGTCTTCTGGAATTGCAGCACTTTCGTCCCCGGGCTTGGAAAGCCGCCATGATAGATAACGGCGAAAATAACACAAACTGGATCCAATGATCCATGAATACAAATCCTAATGGCCGGATGCGCGCTACTTGCGTTTAATCCAGGGCAGGACGCGGCATGCCGCGGACGCCCGGCCGGAACGGGCAAGAGATCCGCCCGGCCCACACGCTTTCCATAACGCGATCAAGGGGAATCCATGAAATTTCGTCTCATCCGGGCGCTGGCAGGCGCTGCCGCCGTGGCCTTCGCGGCGCAGGCCGGCGCGCAAGCCACGGACTGGCCGCAGCATCCCGTGCGCATCGTCGTGCCCTTCCAGGCCGGTTCCGCCACGGACCTGATCTCGCGCCAGCTTGGCGCGGCGCTGTCCGCCGAGTTGGGTCAGCCCTTCGTCATCGAGGCCCGCCCCGGCGCCGCCGCCGCAATCGGCAGCGCATCGGTCGCACGGTCCGCGGCGGACGGCTACACGCTGCTGATGGGCGGCCCGGCCGCGGTCGTCACGAACCGCTTCCTGCAAAAGCGCCTGGCCTACGATCCGGACGCGTTTGAGCTGGTCTCGATGGTGGCCTACACCCCGAACATCCTGCTGGCCAACCCCAAGCAACCCTTCAAGACGCTGCCTGAAATGGTGGCCTATGCGCGCGCCAACCCCGGCAAGCTGACCTATGCCTCGTTCGGCACGGGCACGACCTCGCACATGGCGGGCGAAATGCTCAAATCGGTCGCCGGCATCGACATCCTGCACGTGCCCTACAAGGGCGCGGGCGAAGCCATCCCCGCCCTGCTGAGCGGTCAGGTGTCGATGTACTTCGACACCATCATGACCGGCCTGCCCCAGGCCAAGAGCGGCGCGCTGCTGGCGCTGGGCATGTCGAACTCGCAGCGCTCGGCGCTGGCGCCGGACATTCCCACGATCGCCGAGCAGGGTTTTTCGGGCTACGACATCGCGCCGTGGTACGGCCTTGTCGCGCCCCAGGGCACGCCCGCACCGATCCTCGACAAGCTCAACCGCGCCGTCAACAAAGTGCTCGCCGACCCCGCATTGCGCGGTAAGCTCGCCGAAGCCGGCGCCGAGCCGCGTGGCGGCAGCCGCGAGGAATTCGCCGCCTTCATCAAGGCCGAGATTCCGCGCACCAAGCAGCTGATCGACCAGGCCGGCATCACCCCGCAGTAATTTTTCCAACGAGTTCCAGCATCCATGTCCTCCCCCTTCGATTGGTCTTTTCCGTACGCTTCCCGAAAAATGCCGGTCCTGGCCGCCAACGCGGTCGCGACCAGCCAGCCCCTGGCTGCGCAGGCGGGACTACGCATGCTGCTGGCCGGTGGCAATGCCGTTGACAGCGCCATTGCCACCGCGATCGCCCTGACCGTCGTCGAACCCGTCATGAACGGGATCGGCGGCGATATGTTCGCCCTGGTCTGGCACGACGGCCAGCTCCACGGCTTGAATTCCAGCGGCTGCGCGCCGGCCGCGTGGACGCCCGAATACTTCAACGGCCGCGACGCGATGCCGGGCACCGGCTGGGGCACGGTCACCGTGCCGGGCCAGGTCGCCGGCTGGAAGGCCTTGTCCGACCGCTTCGGCAAGCTGCCCTTCGCCAAGCTGTTTGAACCGGCCATTGCCTACGCCGAAGAAGGCTTCGCGGTGTCGCCCACCATTGCGCGCCAATGGGCCAACCAGGCGCCCAAGCTCGCCGCCGAACCCGGCTTTGCCGACGCCTTCCTGCCGCAAGGCCGCGCGCCGCAAGCCGGCGAATGGTGGCGCTTTCCGGACCAGGCCAAGACGCTGCGCGACATCGCCGA
>JAEYVD010000728.1 GCA_023432075.1 Pseudomonadota bacterium
ATCGAATGGCCCGCCGACAGCAGCACGTGGCCGCGGTGCTGGAGCAGGGCGTTCATGGGCACCACGAAGAAACCGGCCAGGCCGCCCGTCAGCAACAGCAGCAGATAGACGCTCCAGGGCTGGTAGACCAGCGGCATCAGCAGCACGACCAAACCCATCATGGCGCCGACCGGCAGCACGGCGAGCGCGCGGCGCAGCGGAATGCGGCCGGCCAGGATCGACCCGACCACCGTGCCCAGCGCGGCCACGCCCATCAGCATCGAGGCCTTGTCGAGCTGGTAGCCCAGGTGGCTGCGGCCCCATTCGATGACGATGAGCTGCAGCGTGGCGCCGGCGCCCCAGAACAGGGTGGTGACGGCCAGCGAGATCTGTCCCAGCTTGTCCTTCCACAGCACGCAGACATAGCCCCAGAACGTGCGCACGAGGCGCACGGGGTTCTTCTGCTGCGGCGGATAGCGCACGTGGGTGCGGGGAATCATCAGGTTGCACAGGGCCGCCAGCAGGTACACGAAGGCGATCACCAGGATGGCGGCCTCGGCCGGCGTGTGGACCAGCTTGCCGATGAAGGAGTGGCTGAGCAGGGCGGTGGACACGGACGAGGAGATCAGCAGGCCGCCCAGCACGGTGCCCAGGATGATGGAGAAGACCGTCAGGCCCTCGATCCAGCTGTTGCCCTTGACCAGCATGGTCGGCGGCAGCATTTCCGTCACGATGCCGTATTTGGCGGGGGAGTAGGCGGCGGCGCCGATGCCCACCACGCCGTAGGCGGCGCAGACGAGCCAGGTCTGGTATTCGGGGGCGACGCCGATGCTGGCGTACGAGAACATCAGCAGACAGCCGGCGACCTTCAGGGCATTGGTCGAGAACATCACGCGGCCCTTGGGGTAGGAGTCCGCGATGGCGCCGACGAACGCGGCCAGCACGACATAGGCCAGCGCGAACGACCATTTCATCATCGGGGCAAGCCAGTCAGGGCCGTGCAACTCCTGTATCAGGGCGATCGCTGCAATGAACAGTGCATTGTCCGCCAATGACGAGAAGGCCTGCGCCGCCATGACCAGATAGAAACCACGTTTCAAGAATGTCCCCGTTCTTCGGCCAGAGCCTGGCCAGTCCGCGTGAAAATTATGTGTCGTGCCAAAAAGTGTCAGGGAGTATAGCCGGACCCTTGCGCCGGGCCATTGCGCGTTTGCCCGCGGGTTGCCCGGCGCCAAGGTCTGGGTAGAGACCGCCTGCGGTATCATACGACCCATATGAGAGCCGGCCCTTCTTGGGCCGGTTTGCAATCTGTGCGGCAGGTCCGTTAACGCCTTTCGTTCAACCCACCCCGTCGTCATCGTACTGTGCGCCTTACTCAGCTCAAACTCGCCGGCTTCAAGTCCTTCGTCGACCCCACCGTCATCCCCGTGCCCAGCCAGCTGGTCGGCGTGGTGGGACCCAATGGCTGCGGCAAGTCGAACATCATCGACGCCGTGCGCTGGGTGCTGGGCGAAGCCAAGGCATCGGAACTGCGCGGCGAGTCCATGCAGGACGTCATCTTCAATGGCTCGGGCAACCGCAAGCCCGCCGCCCGGGCTTCGGTCGAAATGGTGTTCGACAACAGCGAGGGGCGCGCTGCCGGCCAATGGAGCAGCTACGCCGAAATCGCGGTGCGCCGGGTGCTGACCCGGGACGGCACCAGCAGCTATTTCGTCAACAACCAGCAGGTCCGCCGCCGCGACATCCACGACATCTTCCTGGGCACGGGCCTGGGCGCCCGTGGTTACGCCATCATCGGTCAGGGCATGATCAACCGCCTGATCGAAGCCCGCCCCGAAGAACTGCGGGTCTTCCTGGAAGAAGCGGCCGGCGTGTCGCGCTACAAGGAACGCCGCCGCGAGACCGAAAACCGTCTGTCCGACACGCGCGAGAATCTGACTCGCGTCGAAGACATCCTGCGTGAACTGAACAGCCAGCTCGAAAAGCTGGAAGCCCAGGCCGAAGTGGCCACGCGCTACCGCGAACTCCAGGCCGACGGCGAAAAGAAGCAGCATTCGCTGTGGCTGCTGAAGGAAACCGGCGCCCGCGAGGAACGCGCCAAGAAGGCGCAGGAGATGGCGCAGGCCCAGAACGAACTGGAAGCCGCCATTGCCGGTCTGCGTGCGGGCGAGGCCGCGCTGGAATCCCGGCGCCAGGCCCACTACGCCGCCAGCGATGCCGTCCATACCGCTCAGGGCGCCCTGTACGAGGCCAACGCCCAGGTCAGCCGCCTGGAAGCCGAGATCCGGCACGTCGTCGATTCCCGCAACCGCCTGCAGGCCCGCCGTGATCAGCTTCAGCAGCAGATCGCCGAATGGACCAGCCAGCGCGAGCACTGCACCGAACAGATCGCCCAGGCCGAAGACGACCTGGCCGCGGCCGCCGCGCGCACCGAAGAGGCGCGCGCCACCGCGGAAGACGCGCAGGCGGGCCTGCCCTCGGTCGAGCAGCGCGTGCGCGAAGCCGCCGCCGGCCGCGACGAGATGCG
>JAEYVD010000741.1 GCA_023432075.1 Pseudomonadota bacterium
ATCGCGCCCTGCACCCATTCGGTGTTGAAGTGCAGATAGCGCACGCCGTCCACTTCGGAAAGCGTCGGCTGGTCGAGTTCGGAGGGAAAGTTGGATTTGTGCATGGGCGCGATTGTAGGCCCGCGGCGCAGGCATGACGCGCGCCGGTCGAACAAGTCCTTCCCTCAATGCAAAAACCCGCAACGCGCCGGCGCTGCCGGGACGTTGCGGGCCTATGGCGCGAAGAGAATCAGATCCGTTCGAAGATCGCGGCGATCCCCTGCCCGCCGCCGATGCACATGGTGACAAGCGCATAGCGGCCCTGCACGCGCTGCAGCTCATGCAAGGCCTTGGTGGCGATGATGGCGCCGGTCGCGCCAATGGGATGGCCCAGGCCGATGCCGCTGCCGTTCGGGTTCACCTTGGCCGCGTCCAGCTTCAGCTCGCGCGACACCGCGCACGCCTGGGCGGCAAACGCTTCGTTGGCCTCGATGACGTCCAGCTGGTCGACCGTCAGGCCCGCGCGCTTGAGCGCTGCCTGAGTGGCCGGCACCGGACCGATGCCCATGATGTCCGGGTCCACGCCGGCGTGAGCGTAGGCCACCAGGCGCGCCAGCGGCTTGATGCCGCGCTTGGCCGCCACCGAGGCGTTCATCAGCACCAGCGCGCCCGCGCCGTCGTTCAGGCCGGAGGCATTGCCCGCCGTGACCGTGCCGTTTTCCTTCTGAAACACCGGCTTCAGGCCGGCCAGGCTGTCGGCCGTGACGTCGCGGCGCACGTGTTCATCGGTGTCGAACACGATCTCGCCTTTGCGCGACTTGATCTTCACGGGCACGATCTGGTCACGGAAGTGGCCGGCGTCGATCGCGGCCGCGGCGCGGCGGTGCGATTCCGCGGCCAAGGCGTCCTGGTCCTGACGGTTGATGCCGAACTTCGCGGCCACGTTTTCCGCCGTGACGCCCATGTGCATCTTGCCGAACGGATCGGACAGCGCGCCGGTCATCATGTCCAGCATGACGCTGTCGCCCATGCGCGCGCCCCAGCGCTGGGCCGGGGCGATGTACGGCGCGCGGCTCATGCTTTCGGCGCCGGCGCCCACGGCGATGTCGGCATCGCCCAGCATGATCGACTGCGCGGCCGACACGATGGCCTGCAAGCCCGAACCGCACAACCGGTTGACGTTGAAGGCGGGCGTTTCCTTGGCGATGCCGGCATTCATGGCGGCCACGCGCGACAGGTACATGTCGCGCGGCTCGGTGTTGATGACGTGACCGACGGCGACATGGCCCACTTCGTCGCCCGATACGCCTGCGCGTTCCAGCGCCGCGCGGATGACGGTGGCGCCCAGATCGCAGGGCGGCACATCCTTGAGCGCGCCGCCGAAATCTCCGATGGCGGTGCGGACGGCTGAAGCGACGATGACTTCATTCATGGTGTTTCCTCCTTGTGGTGCGTTTTGAGTCGCGCGATGCGTTGCTTGAAGTGCGGTCCATCATACTGCCGGGCCGTCGCGCCCACATTTTGGCCGCCGATACCGAAGCCGTATCGGAAAGCCAACAAATACTATTGGACAGCGCTGCGCGCGTTCCCCGATAGTGGCCAGCGGCGCCCCTTGCGGCGCCGTTGTCCGACCCGGAGCGCCCGATGATCGATACGCTGGAACTGACTGCCATTCCCCCCGAGGACGAAGCCTTGCGCACCGAGGTGCGCGCCTTCCTGGCCGATGCGCTGGACGGTCTGGAACCCGATGAGCGCGCGCGCTCCTGGATGGGGTTTGACGCCGGGTTCAGCCGTCTGCTTGCCGAACGCGGCTGGCTGGGCCTGACGCTGCCGCGCGAGTACGGCGGCGCGGCGCGCGGGCAATTCGCACGGTTCGTGCTGTCCGAAGAACTGCTGGGCGCGGGCGCGCCCGTGTCGGCGCACTGGATCGCGGACCGCCAAAGCGCACCCCTCATCCTGAAGTACGGCACGCCGGCGCAACGGGACTTCTACCTGCCGCGCATCTGCGCCGCGCAGGCGTTCTTTTGCATCGGCATGAGCGAACCGGGCTCCGGTTCGGACCTGGCCAGCATCCGCACGCGGGCCGAGCCCGATGGCGGCGGATGGCGCCTGAACGGCAGCAAGATCTGGACGACCAACGCGCACCGCTCGCACTACATGATTGCGCTGGTGCGCACCTCGGGCACTGCCCAGGACCGGCACCAGGGGCTGTCGCAGGTCATCGTGGACCTGTCGCTGCCCGGCGTGTCGGTGCGGCCGATCGAAGACCTGGCGGGCGACGCGCATTTTTCGGAAGTGTTCTTCGACAACGTGGCCTTGCCGGCCGATGCGCTGATCGGCGAGGAAGGCGCGGGCTGGGCGCAGGTCAATGCGGAACTGGCCTTCGAGCGCAGCGGCCCCGAGCGCTTGTACTCCAGCATCGCGCTGCTGGAATGCTGGCTGGCGCACTGCCGCGAGCACGACGCCGACGCCGCAAGCCGCGCCACGCTGGGCGCCATCCTGTCGCAGATGGCGGTGCTGCGCGCCATGTCGCTGGCGGTTGCCGGCAAGCTGGCCGCCGGCCTGAGTCCCGCCACCGAAGCATCGCTGGTCAAGGACCTTGGCACCGAGCTTGAACAGGCCATCCCGCGCCTCGTCGGCGATACGCTGGGCCGTCATCCGGACCGGCCCGTTCCCCTGCCGCTGCTGCGCACGCTGGCGTATCTGGAACAGGTTGCGCCCACGTTTTCGCTGCGTGGCGGCACCCGTGAAATCCTGCGCGGGATCATCGCCCGCGGACTTGGCCTTCGATAAGGACGACCGCCATGGACAATATTTTTGGCGATGCCGCCGAACGCCTTTTTGCTCAGACCTGCACGCCCGAGGTGATCCGCCGTACCGAACAGGGCCAGCCGCCCGCCGCCGCGTGGCAGGCCTGCGAGGACGCGGGCTTTGCGGACGCGCTGGTTCTGGAAGCGCACGGCGGCGCGGGCCTGGGCCTCGCAGACGCGCTGCCGGTGGTGCTGGCGGCGGGCCGGCACCTGTGCCCCTACCCCATTGCCCACACCCTGCTCGCGCGCGCCTGGCTAAGCCGCGCGCAGCGCCCGCAAGCGGCCGGGTCGATCGCGCTTGCGCCGCACGGCCTTGCCATCGATGGCGGACGCATCGCCGGCGTCGGCGTGACCTGGGCGCGCAGCGCCGACTACGTGCTGGCAGACATCGGCGGCCAGACCTGGCTGCTGCCCATGCAGGCGGCGCGCGTCGAACCGAACGGCGTGCACGGCAGCCTGGACGGGAGCGCATCGTGGGCGCTCGCCGACGCCGAGCGCATCGAAGGCCCCGCGCCGCTGGACACGTTGGCCGCGGCCGCCTATGCCGGCCTGATCGCCGGCGCGATGGACCGGGTGCTGGGGATGACGCTGGCGTATGCCAACCAGCGCGCGCAATTCGGCAAGCCCATCGGCCGCTTTCAGGCGGTGCAACAGCAGATCAGTGTGATGGCCGAACAGGTGTGGGCCGCCCGCATGGCGGCAGAGCTGGCCTTTCAAGGCGACGATGGCCTGCCCCGCCCCTTGCTTGCCGCGTTGGGCAAGGCCCGCGCAAGCCAGGCCGTGCCGCAGGTGGCCGACATCGCGCACGCGGTGCACGGCGCCATCGGCATCACCGAGGAATATGACTTGCAGCTTCACACCCGCCGGCTGCGCGATTGGCGGCTGGCGGCGGGATCGGAGTCCCACTGGCACGAGCGCATCGGGGCCGACGCCCTCGCCAGCGGGTCCGATGCGCTGACCTACCTGCGCACGGCGTTGTACGCCCGGCCAGCCGCCTAGCCACGCCACGCGTTTCGCGACAACAACGCGAAACAACGCGCCCCGCTTGCGGCAATGCCGCTGGCAGGCTTAGGATGGAGCATGGTTCGTTTCGGGAGCACATCGTGAAGACAGTTGCTGAGCTTCTCAGGGAAAAAGCCAATCACGCCGTCGTGACGGTTTCTCCGGATTCGTCGGTCTTTGACGCGATCAAGACGATGGCCGACCGCAGCATCGGTGCGGTGGTGGTGGTGGAAGGCGACGTGGTGCTGGGCATGCTGACCG
>JAEYVD010000776.1 GCA_023432075.1 Pseudomonadota bacterium
TCGTAGCGAACGTATTGCTTTTCGTGATGAATGTGCCGCTGGTCCGCTTGTTCTCCAAAGTGCTGTCGGTGCCGGGTTGGCTGATGGTGCCGGGCATTCTGTGCATCAGCTACATCGGCGTGTATGCGATCAACGCCGGCACGTTCGATCTGCTGCTGGTGGCGGGCATCGGCACGCTAGGGTACTTCCTGCGTAAGTTTGGCGTGCCGATGGCGCCGCTGGTGCTGGGCGTCGTGCTGGGCAACATGATGGAGCAGAACCTGCGCCGTGCGTTGTCGATGACGGATGGCGACGTGGGCGTCCTGTTCGCCAGCCCGGTCTCGATTGCGCTGTGGACGGGCGCCGCGGCAGTCGTCATCGTGCCGCAGGTCCTGCGCCGTGTGCGGGCCGCAAGAAAGGTTGCCGCTGGACCGGCCTGACGGCACGGTGACGCGCACTTGACAGTGCGCGGGCTGGCGCGGATTCAGGCCGGCAAATGTTGAGGGGCGCCTTTCGGCGCCCCTTTTTTTCAGGCGTGCCGGACAACGCGGACACACCTGTTCATATATGAGCTTTTGCTCAGGTATTGAATGGCTAAACCTGTTTCAAGCGCTCCAGCGCCGCATCCAGCGTCGTGTCCTTCTTGGCAAAGCAGAAACGCACGATCCGATGATTGGACTCGGCCGCGTCGGGCTGGCGGTAGAACGCCGACACGGGGATCACCGTCACGCCATGATTGATGGTCAGGTCGCGCGCGAAGTCCGCTTCGTTCTGCTTGGAGATCTGGCTGTAATCGGCCAGCAGGAAGAACGTGCCGGGGCTGGGCAGCGGCCGGAAGCGCGTTTTCGCCAGGCCTTGCGAAAGGCGGTCCCGCTTGGCCTGATAGAACGCCGGCAGATCCAGGTAGGGCTTGGGATCGCGCATGAACTCGGCCAGCGCGAACTGCATGGGCGAGGGCACCGTGAACACCATGAACTGGTGCACCTTGCGCAGTTCAGCGCTCAGGTGCCGCGGTGCGCAGCAATAGCCAATCTTCCATCCGGTGGTGTGATACGTCTTGCCGAACGACGAGATGACGAACGCATGCTCGGCAAGCAGGGGGCGCCGCGCCACGCTGGCATGTGGCTTTCCATCGAACACGATGTGTTCGTAGACCTCGTCCGACACCAGCAGCACGCCCGTGTCCCGGACGATGGCTTCCAGCGCATCCAGGTCGCTGTCCTCGAGCACTGCACCGGTGGGATTGTGCGGAAAGTTCAGCATCAACAGACGGGTCTTGGACGTGATGGCGTCGCGCACGCGCTGCCAGTCGATGCGGTAGTACGGATCGGCTTCGGTCGGTGCGCGCAACGGCACGGGGACCGCGGTGCCGCCGGCCAGGCGAATCGCCGGCAGGTACGAGTCATAACAAGGTTCGATCACCACGACTTCGTCGCCGCTGCCCACCGCCGCCAGCACGGTGGCCATCAGCGCTTCGGTGGCTCCGCTGGTCACGGTGATCTCGGTTTCGGGATCGTAGGCATGGCCGTACAGATCCCGCGTCTTGGCCGCGATGGCCTCGCGTAGCGGCGCGACGCCGGGCATGTACGGGTACTGGTTGTGCCCGTCGGCCATGGCCTTGGTGACAAGCCCGCAGAGCGCAGGGTCCGGATCGAAGTCAGGAAAGCCCTGGCCCAGGTTGATGGCCTTGTGCTCGATGGCCAGGCGGCTCATCACGGTGAAGATGGTGGTGCCGACGTCAGGAAGTTTGGAGCGGATCATGTTGGACGCGAAGTGAACACGGGTAGCCGAGGAAATTTCTCGTAAGTATCCCACTAACTCATAATTCCATTTTCGACAGTTTCCAACGCGGACGGGATTGTGGTTCAGAACAGGATGGCCCGAGTGCTGGCCGGATTTTGTATTGCGCTGATCGGCGCGTTGCTGGCGGTGTGGGCGCACATGCCGCTGCCGTGGATGTTGGGCGCGTTGCTATTGACCGCCGCCACGCGGATTGCGGGATTGCGAACCGCGTGCCCGAGGCCGGCTCGCAACGCGGGACAGTGGGTCATCGGCGCCTCGCTGGGGCTGTATTTCACGCCGCAGGTCATCGGGCACATCGGCATCAACGCCGGCCCCATCATTGCCGGGATGTTGTTTGCGCTGGCGCTCGCATTTCTGGGCACCGCGATTTTGCGGCGTTATACGGATGTGGACTTCAAGACCGCGTGGTTTTCATCGGCCATCGGCGGCGCGAGTGAAATGGCCAACCTGGCTGAACGCCACGGCGTGCGGATCGACCGCGTTGCCACCGCGCACAGCGTGCGCGTCTTGCTGGTGGTGGTCACCGTGCCTTTCATTTTTCAGTGGTGGGGCGTGGCGGGGCTGGATCCGACCGTGCCGGGGCCGCGAGATGTGCACGCGTTAGGGCTTGCGGGGCTGGTGGCCCTGACCATCGTGGGCGGCGCTGCCTTCACGAAATTTCGGCTGCCCAATCCCTGGGTGCTGGGGCCCATGCTTGTCGCCATGATTCTCACCGCGTCGAGCATTGAACTATCCGCGTTGCCGGACTTTGTGCCCAAGGCGGGGCAACTCCTTATCGGCTGGTCGCTGGGCGATCGTTATCGCCCCGACTTCTTTCGTGCCGCACCGCGATTCATGGCGGCGGTGGCGGGCTTCACGATCCTTGCGCTGGCGCTTGCATTTGGCGTGGGCGCCTTGCTTTCGCTATGGTCCGCCGCACCAATTCCCACGCTGATTCTGGGCACGACACCCGGCGGCATTGCAGAGATGGCCATCACCGCCAAAGTGCTGCAATTGGGCGTTCCGGTGGTGACCGCTTTTCACGTCACGCGCATGGTTTTCGTGGTGATCGTGACCGGTCCCATTTACGCGATTCTGGCGCGTCGGCAAGGCTAATTCCGCCAGGCGGTATTGCCGTTCCAGTGAAAAAAAAGCGACATTGGGGTAAACAACTATATGACTCGGTAATGCCGGATGAGTATGCTGATTCCGCAGTTGATTCAAGCAGCGCGCGGACTCGGTCTGCCGCTCTGGCGACAAGCGGGAACACTGGTTTTGCACCGATCGTTCAGTTCGCACGGCGTCCTTGATTCATTGCATTTCGATTTAATTACAGGACGCTAGAGAAAATGGCTCAGAAGGGCAAAGTCAAGTGGTTCAACGCTGACAAGGGTTTCGGTTTCATCACGCCGGACGTGGGCGGCACCGATGTGTTCGCACACTTTTCCGCCATCCAGGGTCGCGGCTATCGCAGCCTGAACGAAGGCCAGGAAGTCGAATACGAAGTTAAGGATGGTCCGAAAGGACCTCAAGCGGCCGACATTCGCCCGCTCTAAATCGGGAAATCCCAATTTCCCGTCCGCCAGGCTCGGCCTGGCTACAACGCCCCAAGACCTTATGGTCTGGGGCGTTGTTTCATTTGGCCGCTTAGTTTTCTGCACATGTCCTTCGGCCGCAGCCGCCAAAAATTTGGTTTGTTAGTGTTCACTAACATATTCTCGAGCACTGGATAACTCTGTGGATAATTATTTCCCGCGTTGTTCATTTTGATGCTCAGTAATGAAGCAATCGGCCCCGGGCCACTCCGGTTTTGCACAGATTTCTGCATCAATATCGGCAGGCCTATCTTGTTTCCCGTGAATAGTTATTCCGTCTGCCCAAGAGCCAGGTAGAGATGGATTAATCCGCTTTTTCATAGGGAAACCCGGGGATTTGTGCATTATTTATGGGTTGCGTAGCGCCTCATACGGCCTTTGACTGACGCGCGTTTTGGCGTTGATTCTGCTTCGCGCCGCCCTGGCTGCGGTGTGTTGTTCACAAAGATATCCCCATCCCGGTTATGCACAGAATTACACCATCCGGCCTCAAAATTGGGTGTCTGCGCCTGTGGATAGAAGTGGGGATATCGCCGAAAGCGCTAGCAGCCAGGAACGGGAATTGCGGATTAGAGCGATAGCCTGGCATGACCCTTGCGGGCTTTGGTAAGCGGCGGGCGCGCCCTATTGGGCGGTTAATTTTCGGGGGGCGGCGGGTTACTGAATTCAGCAGGGTTCGGATAAAGCCCGGGTTTGATCGCGCGGAGAAATGGTCGTCAGATTTGTTCCGCCGACTTTTCCACAGCGTTTCACATGAAGTGTTGGTCTCTCGGCCATAAGGATGATGGCGCGGGTGGCAGAGTACGAGCAAGGTTATTGTCGGGTCAATGAAGATTGCGGCCATGCGCGCTTACGCTTCAACGGAGTTTCAGGGGTGGGGATAATTTTGTGAATAACGTGCCCCGCAGTCCGCGTAGCGAATTTGCAGGCGCGCTTCCGGCGGTATGACGCCGGCGTTATGCCGATGGCCCTGCCGCGTCTTTAATCAGTGTGTATGCGGCTCGTGCGGGTATTGGCGGGCCCGTGGACGGGACATTGGTGTGAAGTTGGCTTGAGCAGAGCGCTCTCTGTCCTTGCTGTGGATAAGACATCCCTGGGCGTCTGCCGACGCTGGCTGGGTGGTGCGCATTTGTGCAGCTGCCGGTTTTGGGATCGGGCTGTTGACGGTATGCGTGGAGAGCCACATCTCCGGCGCGGGCAACCTCCATTACACGGCAGCCTGTTGATAAGAATGTGCGTAACCCGTCCCTGGCGTTGGGCAATTCGAACCTTTTCATAGTGCATTGCCGTTTTCGTCCGTCTGTGGATAAACCGTAGCCGTCACGTGGGATGTGGACGAAACGCCGCGTCCGATTATTGTTCGTTCGGCGCCGACTGAACCGTGCGATCACGAGTGACCGCCGTCCTATGGGAATCTGAGAACTGTTTCGCTCGACATCGTCGGCGAACCGGTTGGTGATTCAGGGGAACTTTACCCGCGGTTTGGAATCGCCTTCTGAGTTCGCCCGAGACCGCTTTGCTCCGAAAAATTGCGTTTTTTCGGGCTAGGGGTAGGGTAGGGTGGAATAAATCGATATTTTTCTGCTTTCTTACCTTTTCCGGATTCGACGCTGCTGGTCCATGCGCGGCGTACGCTATTCGGCATTCGAGCGGAATTCGCGATCTTGGATTGAGACTGGCGGTAAGCAATCCTATGTTCCACGTGGAACATAAACACGCAGCGCTCGTGCGGTCCGGCCTTTTGGAGTGTTCCACGTGAAACATCGCTCAGCTTTTTCCTTAGCAGGGCTGGTGGTTCGGCGAGCCACGTAGTCTGCCTCGTATGTGCTACCCGTGGCTTGGCATGGCCTCCACCGTTCTAGCATCGCAGCATGACGCCAGTGCACCGCAGTCAACCAACGCCCCTACCGAGCGGGCGGCGCCGGATGAGCATTGCTCAGTGACACCGAGAATTCGTCGCCCCCTGCTACCAACGCCTGAGTATTTGCACGCCTCCTGTGTGAGGAGGGTGGATGCGCAGCTGCCTTGGCGGTGTTGTTTCACGTGAAACAACGCTCTTGCTTAGTCGGCTCTTTTACGGCGAACCGCTTAATCGAGCCAAGGCTTCCGACTCTGTGTCCTTGATCTCCGCACTCAGGTCAGGTCGTCATTCACCATCGAAGTCAGAACATCGACCTGATGCGTAGGTGGTTTGGGTGGGCGGCAGAGGCGCTAATGGTGAGCCAAGAAGGAATGTTCCACGTGAAACATCCACAGTAGTGTTAGCGACACTAATGCCGTCGGTGGAGAGGGGAGCTAGACGGCGAATCCAAATGTGCTGGCATATGGCTGAACTTGATGAGGGCCAGGCTGTTCGATCCCGGGTCCCGGTGACGGTCGTGCGGAGTACACGCGCGCCTCGTCCGTCTGCTCGTGGAATAGGCGTGCGGGTAGCCGATGCGACAGCCGGGGAAACGATACCTCACCGTTAACTGGCGATGGTGAAGGGGCTGGATTCAGGTTGGCGCGGCATCGTCGGGTCCAGTAGCCGGTGCACGCCCCGACAGCTGCCCTCGGTAGAAACCGCGGTTTCCCGCCCGACCGATGTTAGACCTAAGCAATGTTCCACGTGAAACAGCCGATCCAGAATTTCTCTGCAAGCCAGACCAACGGACTTGCGCAAGTAACGCGGCTCCTCCCCGTGCAGGCGATGCAGTGGATCGCGCCAACCTCGGGAACTTCTCCTGCGCACCGCCGCGTTACCCTGAGCAGATTGCGCCGAGGCCCCACCGCACCAGTGTTCCACGTGAAACATCTCAACGGTCCGCCACCGGCGTACTCAGTCGACAAGCGACGGCAATGTTTCACGTGGAACATCCCTAAATAACACCGGCAGATGCCGATACTTCGCGCGGTCGCACTCGTCCTGGCTCACCCCTTCGTCACTCCAGCGAGCATCACGCTGCATAAATCAGCATCACCTAAATGTTTCACGTGAAACATGCAACCCCTGCCTCTATAATGAGCGCCGAACGCTCTCTTCTTTACCTTCCCCCATCATGGACTATCCCCGCGAATTCGATGTCATTGTCGTCGGTGGCGGCCACGCCGGCACCGAGGCAGCACTGGCTGCGGCCCGTACCGGTGCGCAGACGCTGCTGCTCACGCACAACATCGAGACCCTTGGCCAAATGTCTTGCAATCCGTCCATCGGCGGAATCGGCAAGGGCCACCTTGTCAAAGAGGTGGATGCCCTGGGCGGGGCCATGGCATTGGCCACGGATGAGTCCGGCATCCAGTTCCGAATCCTGAACGGCTCGAAGGGGCCGGCTGTTCGTGCGACGCGCGCGCAGGCGGATCGGGTGCTGTATCGCAAGGCCATCCGAGGCCGGCTTGAGAACCAGCCGAACCTGTGGCTGTTCCAACAGGCCGTTGAAGACCTGATGGTGGAGGGCGACCGTGTCGTTGGCGCCGTGACGCAGGTCGGCCTGAAGTTCCGTGCCAAGACGGTAGTGCTGACCGCGGGCACCTTTCTGAACGGCCTGATCCACGTCGGCCTGCAGAACTACTCGGGCGGACGCGCCGGCGACCCGCCGGCAATTTCGCTCGGTCAGCGCCTGAAGGAACTGAAGCTTCCGCAAGGCCGCCTCAAGACTGGTACGCCGCCACGCATTGACGGACGCACCATCAACTACGCCATCCTGGAAGAGCAGCCGGGTGACCTGGACCCGATTCCCGTGTTTTCGTACATGGGCAACGTGGCCATGCACCCACGGCAGCTGCCGTGCTGGATCACCCACACCAATGCGCGCACGCACGACATCATTCGCGGCGGGCTTGATCGGTCGCCGATGTACAGCGGCGTCATCGAAGGCGTGGGGCCTCGGTATTGCCCGTCCATCGAAGACAAGATCCACCGCTTCGCCGACAAGCAGTCCCACCAGGTCTTCCTTGAACCGGAAGGACTGGATACGCACGAGGTGTATCCCAACGGGGTCTCGACCAGTTTGCCGTTCGACGTGCAACTGGATCTGATCCACTCGTTGCCCGGGCTGGAGAACGCGCACATCATGCGGCCCGGCTATGCCATCGAATACGACTATTTCGATCCACGTGGACTCAAGAGCACGCTCGAGACCAAGGCCATCGAAGGCCTGTACTTTGCTGGCCAGATCAACGGCACCACCGGCTACGAAGAAGCCGCCGCGCAGGGATTGCTGGCTGGCGTGAATGCGGCGCTGAAGGCGCAGGATCGCGAACAGTGGACCCCGCGCCGCGATGAGGCTTACCTGGGCGTGCTGGTCGATGACCTGGTCACCCGTGGTGTGACCGAACCCTATCGTATGTTCACTTCGCGTGCCGAATATCGTCTTAGCCTGCGCGAGGACAATGCCGATCTGCGCTTGACCGAAATCGGACGGCAGCTCGGAATTGTCGACAATGCACGGTGGGACGCGTTCAACCGCAAGCGTGACGCGGTTGCGGCCGAAGTCGAGCGCCTGAAGTCGTCGTGGGTGAATCCGCGCTTGTTGCCGGCCGAGGTCGCCGAACCGTTGCTGGGCAAGGCGATTGAACGTGAGTACTCACTAGCGGATCTCCTGAAACGTCCTAACGTTTCCTATGAAGCCTTGATGGGCGCCCGGAACGCCGATGGCACGCTGCTGGCCGGCCCGGGGGTCGTCGAAGACGACGTGCTCTCGGAACAGGTCGAGATCCAGGTCAAGTACGCCGGCTACATCGCGCGCCAGCAGGACGAAGTGCAGAAGCACATTGCCCATGAACAACAGCCGATTCCGGCGGACGTGGATTACGACGCCGTGACCAGCCTGTCCTTTGAAGTGCGCCAGAAGCTCAAGACACATCGTCCGGAAACGATCGGCCAGGCCGCTCGCATTTCCGGCGTCACGCCGGCTGCCATCTCGCTCCTGCTCATACACCTCAAGCGCCTGCATTACGGCTCGCGCAAGCAAGCGGCATGAGCGCGCCCGCCAATCAGGCCGGCATCGACATGGCCGGCCGACTCACTCGTGCATGCGAGCAGCTCGGCCTGCGCCCCGACGATGACGCCATCGCCAAACTGCTCAATTACCTGGCGCAGATGCAGCGCTGGAACCGCACGTACAACCTGACCGCGATCCGCGATCCGCAGCAAATGCTTGTGCAGCATCTGTTCGACAGTCTGGCAGCCGTAAAGCCCTTCAGCGAGGCACTGGCCGCGCCCGATGCGCCGGCCAAGGTGTTTGACGTCGGATCGGGCGGCGGCCTGCCTGGCGTCGTCCTGGCGATCATGCAGCCCCATTGGTCTGTGACGTGCGTCGACGCCGTCGAAAAGAAGACCGCTTTCGTGCGCCAGATGAGCGGCGCGTTGGGTTTGCCCAACCTGCAATCGCGGCACGCGCGCATTGAAACGCTGGATGCCGCGGAGTGCGACATTGTCACCTCGCGAGCGTTTGCATCATTGGATGATTTTGCGCAACTCGCGGGTCGCCATGTAGCCAAGAATGGTACCCTCGTCGCCATGAAGGGCAAGGTCCCCGAAGAAGAAATCCAGGCGCTGCACGCGCGCGGGGAATGGCAAGTCGACCATATTCAGCCGCTCCAGGTGCCGGAGCTGCAAGCAGAACGCTGCCTGATCTGGATGCGCCGCAGTCAAGGAACCCTATGAAGAACATACCCCCCAGCACATCCGCCCGCGTTTTCTGCATTGCCAATCAGAAGGGCGGCGTGGGCAAGACGACGACCGCCATCAACTTGGCGGCGGGTCTTGCCACGCACAATCAGCGCGTGCTGCTGGTGGATCTGGACCCGCAGGGCAACGCCACGATGGGTAGCGGCATCGATAAGAACTCGCTGGAGTCCAATCTGTACCAGGTGCTGATCGGCGAGACCTCCATCGAGCAGGCGCGCGTGAAGTCCGAGTCCGGCGGTTACGACGTGCTGCCGGCCAACCGTGAACTGTCCGGCGCCGAAATCGATCTGGTGCAGATGGAACAGCGTGAGCGCCAGCTGAAGGCCGCCATCGACACCGTCGCGACGCAGTACGACTTCGTGCTTATCGACTGCCCGCCCACGCTGTCCCTGCTTACCCTTAACGGCCTGGCGGCTGCGCATGGCGTGATCATTCCCATGCAGTGCGAATACTTCGCGCTCGAAGGCCTGTCGGATCTCGTCAACACCATCAAGCGCGTGCATCGCAATATCAACGACGACTTGCGCGTCATCGGTTTGCTGCGCGTGATGTTCGATCCGCGCATGACCTTGCAACAGCAGGTGTCCGCGCAGCTCGAATCGCACTTCGGCGACAAGGTCTTCAAGACCGTCGTGCCGCGCAACGTGCGCCTTGCCGAAGCACCCAGTTACGGCATGCCGGGTGTTGTGTATGACCGCGCGTCACGCGGCGCGCAGGCGTACATCTCGTTCGGCGCCGAAATGATCGAGCGCGTTAGGAAAGACCTGAACTAGCCGTCCCCGATGCCCGACGCCGCGCTCTTTTTTCCGCCACAGACAACCGTCTCCACGCCGCTCGCCGACGTGCGCGATGCGCTGCGCGTGCGGCTGGAAGACGCGGCGCTCAATGCCACCGCCGTGGGTGCGCAGGTGATCTATGATGGCTGGCTTGTGCGTTTTGCCCAATCGCCGGCCAAGCGGGTCCGAAGCGTCAATGTGCTGGGGTTATCCACACGTCCTTTGGATGAGCGGCTGGCGTATTGTTCATCGTTGTATGCGCGCCAGGGTTTGCCCATGGTGCTGCGCATCACCTCCATCGGCCCCGATTTTTCGCTCGACGCCGAGCTGGAGGCCCGCGGTTATCTCTACACCGGTGAGACTCGCGTCATGAGCACGCCGCTCGCTCCCCGCGCAAGCGTCAGGAGCGATCTGCATTTCAGCATGGTCGATGCCGAGCGCTTTGCGGCGGCGGTCGGGGCGCTGCGCGGCTCATCGGCTGCGCACATCGCCGAACACCACGCGCG
>JAEYVD010000763.1 GCA_023432075.1 Pseudomonadota bacterium
AGGCGCTGTGGACCGAAGACGGCATGTACTGGATGCCGCGCAAGCCGGGCCAGGAAAGCCCGTACGACTACATCTCGCTGTTCTGGGAAGACCGCATGCTGCGCGATGTGCGCATCCGGCGCCTGGAACATCCGCGCAACTGGTCCCAGCAGCCGCCCACGCGCAGCGTGCGGCTGGTGGGTGGCGTGCAGGTCGAGGGGGTGGATGCCGGCGGCAACCTGGTCGTGCACTCGGTCTTTCAGATGACCGAATGGCGCAAGCGCCAGCCGCGGCAGCTGGCAGGCCGCTACACCCACAAGCTGGCCGCCGAGGGCGACGGCTGGCGCATCCGCATGAAACGCGTGGACCTCGTCAATTGCGACGATGCGCATGATGCGTTCGAGGTGTTCGTGTGATGAGCGCGGACGTGGCGGTGCTGGCGCTGCACTATCAGAACGATGTGCTGCATGCGGATGGCAAGATCCGCGTCGGGCTGGATGCCGACAGCGGGGCGCGCCAGCGCCTGCTGGACAACGCTGCCGCCTTGCTGGAAGGCGCGCGCTCGCATGCGCTGCCCATCGTGCACGTGCGCATCGCGTTCCGGCCCGACTACGCGGACCTGCTGCCCAACTGCGATATCTTCCGCAACGTGGCCAGGATCGGGGCGGTGCCGGAAGGGCAGTGGGGCAGCGCGTTCTATGACGGGCTGCAGCCGCTGGCGGGCAGCACGCGCGAATTCATCGTCAAGCACACGCGCATCAGCGCGTTCTATGGCACGCCGCTGGAGGAAACCCTGCGGCTGCTGGGTGCGCGGCGGCTGGTGGTGGCCGGCGTGGCGACGCATTCGGTGGTGGAAGGCACGGTGCGTCATGCCGCCGATATCGGCTTTTCGGTCATGGTGGCCGAAGATGCCTGCGCGTCCGCCGACCCGGCGGTTCACGCGGCGTCGCTGGCCAGCATGCGGCTCATCGCGCAGACGGCGCGGGTGGCCGACGCGGTGCGCTGGGCCGCCGCGCCCAACTGACAAGGAACACACATGGACTTCTCATGTTTCCCGGGCCTGGCGGGCAAGACCGCCATCGTCACCGGCAGCACCCAGGGGCTGGGCGCGGACATCGCGCGCGGTTTTGCCGCGGCGGGCGCCAACGTCGTGCTGGTCGGCCGCAATGCCGAGGCCGGCGAGGCGCTGGCGCGGGCGCTGGGCGAACGCGCGCTGTTCTACGAAACCGATATCGGCCAGGATGCGCAGATCCAGGCTTGCATCGATGCCGCGCTGGCGCGCTTTGGCCGGCTCGATTTCCTGGTCAACAATGCCTGCCAGTATGCGGACCGCGGGCTGGCGTCGACCCGCGAAGAGTGGCATCGCACGCTGGACACGAACCTGGTGTCGGCGGCTATCTTCACGCAGTTGGCGGCGGCGCATTTGCCGCGCGGCGGCGTGGTGGTGAACCTGGGCAGCACGGGCGGAAAATTCGGCGCGGCGGGGCGGGCGCTGTACCCGGCGTCCAAGGCCGCGCTGCTGCAGATCACCAAGAATTTCGCGGTGGAACTGGCGCCCGCCGGGGTGCGCGTGCTGGCGGTGTCGCCAGCCTGGACGTGGTCGCCGTCGGTGGAACAGTTGTCAGGCGGATCCCGTCAGGCGGCCGACGCGGTGGGCGCGCATTTTCACCCGCTGGGCCGGGTGGGCTCCGGCGAAGAGATCGCCGCGGCGGTGTGCTTTGCGTGTTCCGACGCGGCATCGTGGATGACCGGCGTCGACATTCCGGTGGATGGCGGCTTCTCGGTCCTGGGTCCGGACCGCGGCATTTCACCGCGTGTGTGGTTCAAGGAACTGATGCCGGACGACGGCGCCTAGCGAATAACGATCTCGCCTTCTTCCAGGCCGGCCTTGCCGCCCACCTGGTCTTCCAGAAACTCCTGCATCTTGTTGCCCAGCTGGATCTTCGTGCCGCTACAGAAGCGGCGCGTGGCGGCGATGGTGGCATTCTGCTGAGGCAACAGGTCGCGGGCCAGCTGGGCTTCTTCGGTTTCCAGCCCGGCCAGATCGCCGATGAGCTTGGTGTGCGTGTTGCGCGCGCGCTCGACCACGTCGCCAGTGGCCCGTTGCGGATTGGCCTGCAGGAACATCAGCAGCTGCTCCAGCTTGGCCTTTTCCTCGTTCATCTTCAGGCGCTTGCGGGTCAGCGCCGAACGTTTGATGTCCGCGTGCGGATCCAGGCCGGCCTGAACCAGCGTCGGGATGCCTGCCGGTGAGCCGATGGTGCCGGCGCGCACCGCCAGCAGGGCGCGGGTTTCGCCGCCCGTGATGGCGCTTTGCTGCGTGTTGGGCGGCCCGACATTCACGCTGCCGCCGGCGGCAATGCTGCATTGACGGATTTCGCGTTCGACGTCGATGTCCTGGCCCGCGCTGATGACGGCGTTCTCGATGAATTTGGCGCGCAGCGTACCGCCGCAGACGATGTGGGCGGTGCGCGCCGCGGCCGTGGCGTCGTGCACGGTTTCGGCCATGCCGATGATGCCGCCCTTGACGGTAACGCTGCCGCCGGCCTCGACCAGCGCAGCCTCGATGGTGCCGTTGACGACCACGTCGCCGGTCACGCGTACTTCCATCGTGGCGGCAATGTCGCCGCGCACCTGTAGCGAACCCTCGAAGTTGATGTTGCCGGTGGACAGGTTGACGGCGTCCACCTCCACCATCGGATTGACCTGCACGCCATGGGTGATGATTGTCGGCGTGCCGGCGATGGCCGCGCGCAGCAGCAGGGGATCCTCGGGATCGACTTCGACGCCGGTCAGTTCCTTGGAGAACGGCGTGTCGGGAAGCTCTTCGGGCATCACCGGTTCACCGAGCACATTGGTGCCGTCCACGCCGGGCAGCGGCGGAATGCGGCGCATGAGCGGGGTGCCCGGCGACACGAGAAGCAGGCTGCCCAGATCCCTGTAGTCCACCTGGGCGAGCTCGTCGATGTCTTCGGCGCGCGGCTTCAAGCGGTCGAGCAGGCTCTCGAAGCGGGTGGGGGTGCCGCGCGTGGGCGGGGTGCCTTGCGCGGCCAGGATGGTCTCGGCACGGCCAAGCGCCACGGCCTCGGCCAGCGCGCCGTCCAGCACGCCGTGCACGATGCCCTGGTCGGCCAGCGCCTGGCGCACCGCGTCCAGCGTGACGGGCTTGCCGCCCTTGGGCGGATGCAGCGTCAACGTCGCCGCCATGCGGGTCGCGTTCAGTTCGATGTCGAAGCTGCCGTCAACCACCTGGCCGACGGGGCTCTGCACAGGTTCGGCGGCCGTGCGGCAAAGGTCGATGAAGGCCAGGATGGCGTGGTTGTCGAGTGCCTCGGGGGCCCAACCCTGCGCGGCAGCGGCGGCGACCAGGGCGTCCCAGGTGGGCAGGTCGGTATTGACCGGCGGGGCGTCGGCATCATCGGCGACGGCGACGCTGGCGTCCTGTTCCTCCGGCTGTTCGCCGCCCTCCTGAGAGCCGGGCGCCGCGGCGGGCGCGGGCGCGGCATCGGACGGTTCTGGACGGGGTGGCGGCGTGTAGACCGCCGTCAGGACGTTGGTGTCGGCATCCAGCACCAGCTGGAGCATGTTTTCTGCGCCCATTTCACCCTCTCTCCGGTTCCGGCACGAACGGCCGGTTCAATCATTTGGTAATTGAACGAAATATTACGTCATATTCATTGCAAGGACGATCTTTACCGGCCGGTAACGCCCAAAATTTATCGTCCGCATGTCCTAGTCATGTCCCCGATTTTCCCTGGGAAACCAGCGGCTTGCCGCGATCTAGATCATCGGCAGGAAAGACAGGACCGGGATGGTGCAAGCAGCATTAGGGCTCGCCAACGCGTCTCAGGACGCCGCCGGAGCCCCGTCCCATGTCCCAACCGCCCACTTCCATTCTTTCGGCCACGCGCGCCATCCTGGCGCGCGCCGGCGGGATGGCGGCGCTGGCGACGGGTGCTCTGGCGCTGGCGGCCGCAGCGCCGGTCCAGGCCGCCGACACCTACCGCTACAAGGACCCGTTCGGGGTGTGGCGCACGATGAAAGTGCCCACCGGCACCGGTAAATACTACAAGCGGGCGCAGGCACGGACGGCGGGGCGCGGCAGCGTCGAAGCCCTGTGCCTGAGCTGTGAACCCGAGGCTGGCGACGGTGCGCGCCGAGTGACCCGGGCCGCCGCCGAACCGCCCTTGCGCTGGAGCACGGTCAAGCCCACGACCAAGCACGACAACCTGATCGCCCGCGCCGCGCTGGATTCCGGCGTCGACCAGGCGCTGCTGACCGCGGTCATTGCCATCGAATCGGGATTCCGCAGCGATGCCCGCTCGCCCAAGGGCGCGCTGGGTCTGATGCAGTTGATGCCGGCGACGGCCGCGCCGTTGCTGTCAGTGGACGACGTGGAACGCGCGCTGGTGGACCCGGCGACCAACGTGCAGGCCGGGTCGCGCCATTTGCGCCGGCTGATCGACCGGTATCCGGGCCGCCTGGATCTGGCGCTGGCCGCGTACAACGCGGGCGAGGGCGCCGTGCGCAAGTACGACGCCGTGCCGCCCTACGCGGAAACCCAGGCTTATGTGAAGAATGTGACGGCCCTGTACGAGCAGTACAAGGCGCCTTGAAGGGAGCGCGCGGCAGGCCCGCTCCGCAGACGCTTACAGCCCCGCGAAAACCTTTTCCGCGATATCCAGCGTGGCCTGGATCACGGCGTCGTCGTGCGTGGCCGACACGAAGCCCGCTTCGAAGGCGGACGGCGCAAAATGCACGCCGTGGTCCAGCATGGCATGGAAGAAGCGGTTGAACGCCGCCGT
>JAEYVD010000821.1 GCA_023432075.1 Pseudomonadota bacterium
TGCTCAATAGCGATACGGCGCCGACGGCGGCGTTCGTGTCGAACCCTTCGTGGACGCTGCCGGGCGCGAACCTGACAACGGACCTGCAAAGCGCGTGCGGCAAGGACAACCTGGCCGCGGTGGACGCAGCCGCGATGGCGGTGGTGCTGTTGGGCGATGCGATCTACTCAAATCCGCTGATGATGGGCTATGCCTTCCAGAAGGGCTGGATACCGCTGTCGCGCGAGGCGCTGTTGCGGGCGATTGAACTGAACGGCCAACAGGTGGCGAACAATCTTGCGGCATTCGCATGGGGACGCCGCGCGGCGCACGAGCCGGCGGCAGTGGCGCGTCTGATGGCCAACGGCGGCGTGTCGTCCGCGCAGCCGGAGGACATCATCGAGATCACGCGGCCGCGCGCGCCGATTCCGGTGGTGGACTTGAAGCAGCCGGCGGGCGAGCTGGCACGGATGGTGGCGGTGCGCGAGGCGTTCCTGACGCAGTACCAGGACGCGGCGTATGCAAAGCAGTACACGGATCTGGTGGACAAGGTGGCGCGGGCGGAGCGGGAGGCAACGGGCACGAACCGGCTGGCACTGGCGGTGGCGCGTTATTACTTCAAGCTGATGGCCTACAAGGACGAATACGAGGTAGCCCGGTTGTATTCGGATGGCGAGTTTTTGAAGCGGGTGGGTGAGCAGTTCGAGGGCGACTGGAAACTGCGCTTTCACCTGGCGCCGCCGGTGTTTGCGCGGCGGGACAAGGACGGGCATCTGGTGAAGCGGGCTTACGGGCCGGGGATGCTGAAGGTGTTCCGGGTGCTGGCAAGGATGCGGTTCTTGCGGGGGTCTCGCTTTGATCCGTTCGGGTATACGAAGGAGCGGCGAGCGGAACGGGCGTTGATCCAGGAGTATCGGGAGACGATGACGGCGATCTTGGGGAAGTTGAACCGCGGGAATCTGGATAAGGCCGTGGCGCTGGCTAGCGTGCCCGAGGAGATTCGCGGGTACGGGCATGTGAAGGAGGCGTCGATGGCGCGGGCTGATGCGACGCGAGAGGAGTTGCTGAAGGGGTTTACCGCAAGGGTGGTGGCGATTGGGGTTCGGGCGGCTTGAATGATGCGCAGCGCCATCAGCCTCTTGCCTGTTCTATGGCATCTGCGCTTGGGTTCGAGTCGTGCCAATAAAGGAAACGTCGACTTTCCCTCATGTTGAATTGGATGGTCGCGTGTCATGGTGCTGTTCTGGACTCGAGGTCCATGTCAGCAGGCCATTTCACCTTGGGCGCGAAGCGCAGGCCGATGTTGTACCAAGGCACGTCGTTATGGTCGCGAGGCGCGGCGGGAGGCGGAAGCGCCGAAGGACCCTGCTGCATATATGTGCAGATATACGCCCATGCAAATTCGTCGGCACCCATGGCGCTCAGGGGAAAGCGGTCAATGACCTTGTTGGTCCCGGGCTCGACGATAGAAAGCTCCACCCCCCATTGAAAGATGGGCACGCCTTGGGGGGTGAAGGCGCGCTTGTGCCAACGCTCAGCGCGCACTTGAGACCAATCATATGCCACAGGAACAACGCACCAGCGTTCGAAAGGGTTCCACCACCGGTCATTGAAGTTGTAGGCGTAAAGCCGCCGGCGGGCACGATTGAACCTTAGAGGTAAGTCACGAGGAACCGATATGTCCATGCGGATACACATCGCGGCTAGCCAGATGCAAATCGTCAAGCATAAAAGGCCCGAGAAAACAATGAAGGGATCCGAAAAAAGGTAGAAATGAGGGGGGGCAATCAAGATGTAAATTCCGGCTATCGCCATAATAATTCCCATCCAGAAGTAAATGCCTCGCGCGCGTGCTGAACCTCTCGATACCTCCAGATATATGTCATCCAAGTGGTTTGGAGCGTTCCCCTCCAAAGCCAAGAGCGCGGTTGGTGTGCAGGACGGTTCGGGTAGATCTGCTATCCAACCGCTGCATGGGGGGCGAAGTTTGGGTGCAGTCATGGCTAGTTATTCCACCCTCGGTTATCTGTTTTGTCTTCTTGAGAAAGCAAGCGGGCGAAACCCGATTTGTCATTTTTATCGGGCCAAAAGTGTGCCTCCAGCTTTACCGCGTGAACGCTGTGAATCGTGCGTAACGCGATTGCGCCCTTAATTATTAAAGTTTTTGTTTTTTCGTCTGAGGAGACGGTGGGCGCTGTGGTATTCAAGAAATAATCGGAATTTTTTATGGAGGGGGGCGATGGTGTTTCGGTTGGTGGATTTCCGTTCTCGCCGGACGCAATCACTTGGCCTTGCGAGTCCCCGGGGCGATAGACCGTTAGCGCCCAATGATAGCGAGATGAGGTTTCCTCATACCCTGGAAGGGATATCTCATAAATAATATATTCTCCAGCCCATATCCGAACTCTTTTCCAGTCCGCCTGGTCGTCAGTGGGAAATGAGGCATCCCTCTTGCTAACCACCTGAGTTTTGACCTCCATCTCAGCTGTCATCCCTAGCACTGCGGCATTAAGAGTCCCCACGGCCGTGTCGAAATCTGATGCAGCGGTCCAACGCCTATTTTCGCTTGGTGACCCCCATCGGCTGGAGCGGGCCCATAGTTCGAGAGATGAGGATCGCTCCTTTTTCGCTTGAGTGGCCCAGATGTATGCAAGCACCCCTAAGGCAATAGCGACACCAATAGGTCCTAGTAAAGTAGCTTTGGGGGCAAGGGCTCCGACAATTCCTGTGATTGACGAGCCAAGCGCAGCCATAGTTGCTAAACCGCTGTAAATTTGCGCTTCCGAATCTGCGTCAGCTCCTGCACGAACGGCGGCGAAAATATATTGGACTCCGTCCATCAGCCCCGAAACCGCTGCAATAGCGCCGCCGTATTGCGCGACGCGGGTCCCTAACATGATGGGTTTCGCGCCTCCGCTCGATCTCACGGTAATGGTCATATCCGGCCGCAATAACTGAATCCCCGCGCCGACCACCTCCACGCTCACGCCCATTGCGCCAATGGAGGACGACCACACTGCCGCCAGCGCCTCGGCGCTGCCACTTTCAGATGTGTTGAGCAACGTGGCATAGTTCTTCCGCAGGCTGTCTTGCTGAAACCACAGGCTGCCAAGCCCCAGGAGCAGGTTCGCGCCTCCGGGCGCTGCTGAAACGACGGCGGT
>JAEYVD010000894.1 GCA_023432075.1 Pseudomonadota bacterium
GTTCGGCCAGGTATTTGGCGCGGAACGCGTCCCAGCGGTCCTCGACGTGGCTGAACCATTTGCACAGTTCGGCGCTTGGGGCGATGTCGCGGGCCCATTCGTCCAGGCCGAGGTCCGCGCGGCGCAAGCCGCGAGGCCACATGCGGTCGACGAGGGCGAGGTAATGCCCTTGCGGACCGGTGCCTTCGTAAACGCGCTGCACGATGATGCTGGTCGATTTCATGCCGGCTCCTGCGACGTGGGTGCAGCCAGTCTACTGCAAGCCCGCCGCCGGCAAAGGGGAGGCGGATGGACTGCGTGAACGTCGTTTCACCGCCACGCTGCGAAGCTGAATGCTAACTGAACGCATTTCATATACGTTGTTACTTCGCGGAAACTGCGCTCAATTACAACGGAAGTCACGTCATCTGCGGGCTATGCGCGCGCGGCGTGTGTGAGAGGCTTGTCTCACTGCCGGGTTCTGGATTACATTCACTTAATATCTATGTAACAACCTTGATGCAGGCCGACCCAGTCGGCCTTTTTTGAACCCACGCACAAGCCGTGGTTTCGCCAGGCTGCCTGGCGCCCTTCGCCGACATGCCGCCACGCCATCATCCCGCCTTCGTCATCTTGCCCGGCACCGCCGACACCCATTGCCGTCAACGGGAGGGCACCGCGCAAGCCGCCTGTTCCAGCCTGCTCTGCCGCCCATGCTGAATCCCGACGATCTTCCCGATAGCCACGCCGGGACGGGCGGCCCCCTGCGCATCCTGCATACGGAAGCCGCCACGGCCTTCGGCGGCCAGGAATTCTGTATTTATAAGGAGATGGTCGCCATGCGCGAGCGCGGCCATCACCTGGAAGCCGTCTGTCAGCCGCACGCCGAACTGGCCCAGCGGCTGCGCGACGCCGGTTTCACCGTGCACACCGTGAACATGGACGGCGCCGTCAATTTCATGCGCAGCGTGGCGCTCGTGCGGCGCGTGGCGGCGCGCGGCCGCTTCGACGTGGTCAACACGCACAGCCGCAGCGACACGGTGCGCGCGGCAATGGGCGCGCGCCTTGCCCGCACGCCGCTCATCGTGCGCACCCGGCACCTGGCCAAACCGATCAACTCGCTGTACGCCTATACGTGGCTGGCCCACCGCGTCATCGCCGTGAGCCGGCACGTGCATCGCCAATTGCTGGATGGCGGCGCGCCGCCAGAGGCGGTCGCCACCATCCATTCGCCGATCGTGTTGCCCGAAAGCGACGGCAAGGGCAGTCTGCGCCAGGAACTCGGTCTGCCCGGCGATGTGCTGGTCGTGGGTTGTGTGGCCGTCATGCGCACGGAAAAGGGCCACGCCGACCTGATCGACGCATTCCAGCGGGTTCTGGCGACGTTTCCGCAAGCCCATCTGGTGCTGGCCGGAGACGGCATGCCGGTGTTCGAGCGCCTGAAGGGACAGGTTCAGGCGCTGGGCCTGGAATCTCGCGTGCACTTCCTGGGGCGGCGGCACGACATCGGCAACGTGCTGCAGGCGTTTGACGTGTTCGCCTTGCCGACCCACCGCGAAGCCTTCGGCACGGCCTTTGTCGAAGCCGCCGCCATGGGGGTGCCCGTGATCGGCACGGATGTGGGCGGCGTCCCTGAAACGATGCAGGCCGGCGTGACCGGCCTGCTCGTGCCGCCGCGCGATCCGGCGGCGCTGGCCGCCGCGCTGGAAAGCCTGCTGGCCGACCCGGAGCGCCGCCGCCGCATGGGCGAGGCGGGGCGGGAACTCATCCGCGGGCAGGGGCTATTCAGCGTCGACCGCGCCGCTCAACTGGTCGAAGCGGCCTACGCGCGCTGGCTGCGAGAGCGGCGGGGGCGGGCACCCGCCGCGCCCAGCGGCTCGATGCCATAGCAGCACGCGCGGTGCGCGGGAAGGCTCAATGCCATAGCAGCGCGTTCATGGCCTCGACCAGACGGTCGCGGTAGCGCGGCAGCAGCGCCGACACTGTTTCTTGCCGGCGTTTCCAGGAATCGGGCTCGGCGCCCGGCGCGATGCGCGGCGCCGCCCAGATCGGATCCGGAAAATGCCGGTCGCCGCGCCAGCGCGGGATCACGTGCCAATGCAGATGCGGCACCATGTTGCCCAGCGACGCCAGGTTGATCTTGTCCGGCGTCAGGATTGCCTGCTGCGTTTCCTCCACCACATACACCGCCCGCATGAGCAGGTCGCGCCCATGCGTGGACAGGCTGGTCATCTCGGCCAGGTGGCCGTTCCAGATCACGCGCGTGAACCCCGGATAGTCTGCGTCCTCGACTTCAATGATGCGCAGGTGCGGGCCGCGCCACAGCAGCGTGCCGCCTTCTTCCTGGCACAGCGGACAGTTCGGGTCGCGCGCGCTCAAGCCATCACCTTGCGGTACTGGATGAAGCCGGACCGGTCGGCAACGCGGTCGTAGAGCTGCATGGCCGTCGCGTTGGTCTCGTGCGTCAGCCAATAGACGCGGGCGCAGTTGGCCGCAGCGGCTTCGGCGTAGACGTGTTCGATCAGCTTGCGGCCAGCGCCCGTGCCGCGGGCGTCCTGGTCCACGTAGAGATCCTGCAGATAGCAGTAATCGCCCGCGGTCCAGGTGGAGCGATGGAAGATCCAGTGCACCATGCCGACCGCGCGGCCGCTTTCGTAGGCCAGCGCCGCGTGCATGGGCTCGGCCGGATCCAGAAAGCGCGCCCAGGTATTGCGCGTGACGGCGTCGTCGATGCTGACGCGATAGAAGTCCTGGTAGCCCTTCCACAACGGCAGCCAAGCGTCGAAGTCAGCGGCAACAATGGGACGGATTTCTGCGGTACTCATGGGGCGGAGCCTCCTGGCGGTCTTCAGAGTTGGGTTTCCATGGATTCGACGATATGCCGCAGCACTTGCAGCCGAGCGTAACGCTTGTCGTTGGCGGACACCAGATGCCAGGGCGCGTGGGCCACGTCGGTCCGCATCATCATCTCGTTGGCCGCCGCCGCGTACTCGGCCCATTTGTCGCGGTTGCGCCAGTCGTCCGGCGTGATCTTGAAGTTCTTGAACGGCGATTTTTCGCGCTCGCGAAAGCGGGCCAGCTGTTCGTCGGGCGTGACCGCCAGCCAGAACTTGAGCACCAGCGTCCCGCTGGCCGCAAGCTGTTCTTCGAAGTCGTTGATCTCTGCGTAGGCCCGGCGCCACTTGGCGGGAGGAATCAGCTTCTCGACGCGCTCGACCAGCACGCGGCCATACCAGGAGCGGTCGAAGAGCGCTATCCGGCCATGGCGGGGGATGCGGCGCCAGAACCGCCACAGGTAAGGGCGGGCCAATTCTTCCGTGCTGGGCGCGGAAACGGGCGTGATGTCGAACTGCCGGGCGTCCAGCGCATGCGTGACGCGGCGGATGGCGCCGCCCTTGCCGGCCGCGTCCTGTCCTTCGAACACCAGGATCAGCGAGCGATCCCTGAACTTGTCGGAGCGGGCGGCGAGCGCCAGGCGGCCCTGCAGCAGTCCGAGTTCGGATTCGTAGTCTTCCTTGTCGACCTTGGCGTCGTAGTCCAGCTTGCCCAGGCGGTCGACGATGCGCGTCGTGCTGGAATGCGCCACGAAGGCGGGCGGCAGACGCGGCACGCCGCGCCGGCGCAGGGCCGTCAGCACCGCCTCGGCCGTGCGCGCGGTGCGCATGTTTTCGTCGGCGCTGGGGATCACCACCCACGGCGCATGACCGCAATCCGTGTGATTGAGCACGACGTGCGCGCCCGCCCGGATGCGGTCGAACCGCTTGTTGACCTTCATGTCGACTGGACTGACCTGCCAGGCGGTCTCGGGACTGGCGAGCAGGCGCTGCGCGCGCGCTTTCTGCGCCTTGGCCGACAGATGGAACCACAGCTTGACGATCTGCACGCCTTCGGACGCCAGCATCGTTTCAAAGCGCATGATGGCGGCGGCATGGGCCTCGATGGCGTCCGCGTTGGGTTTCTTGCGCACGGCTTCGATGACCAGCGGCGTGTACCAGGAGCCGAACACGATGCCCGTGCTGCCCTTGGGCGGCAGATCGCGCCAGTAGCGCCACAACGGCGGGCGATCCAGTTCGTCGCCTTCCCGCGGGCCATAGGCCAGTGTGCGAATGTGGCGCGGATCCATCCATTCGTTCAGCAGGTTGATCGTGGCGCCCTTGCCGGCGCCGTCGATCCCCGCCACGACGACCAGCAGCGTCTTGTCGGCCTGGCGCAGGCGTTCGTACTGCGCGTTCAGCAGTGCGACCCGCAGCCGCGTTTCCAGCGCCTTGAATTCATCTTTGGACAGGGTGGGGTCGGCTTCGGCTTCGGCGAACATGGATGCGTCGGATCGGGTGGCTGCGATCGGGCGATCTTGCGGGATATGGCCGTGCGGCGCAAGTGCGCCGCGGCCACGTGTCAAAGCGCGTTGACGGGAATCTTCAGATACCGCACGCCGTTGTCCTCGGCCGGCGGGAAATGTCCCGCGCGGATGTTCACCTGGATGGCGGGCAGGATCAGCGTGGGCATCGACAGTGTCGCGTCGCGCCGGGTGCGCATGGCGACGAATTCATCTTCGGTGATGCCATCGCGCACATGGATGTTGCCGCGGCGCTGGTCCGCCACGGTGGTCTGCCAGGCGGCGTCGCGGCCCTGGGGCGGGTAGTCGTGACACATGAAGAGCCGTGTCGCGTCGGGCAGGCTCAAGAGGCGCCGGATCGACTGGTACAGCAGGTGGGCATCGCCGCCCGGGAAATCGCAGCGCGCCGTGCCGACATCCGGCATGAACAGCGTGTCGCCCACGAATGCCGCGTCGCCGATCAGGTAGGCCATGTCGGCCGGCGTGTGTCCCGGCACGTGCACCGCCGTGGCGGTCAGCGCGCCGATCTGGAAGGTCTCGCCGTCGGCGAACAGGTGGCCAAACTGCGAGCCGTCGAGCTGGAACGCCGGCTCCAGGTTCAGGATCTTCTTGAACACGCCCTGGACGCTGCGGATGCTCTGGCCGATGGCGATGACGCCACCCAGCTGCCGTTGCAGATAAGGCGCGGCGGACAGGTGATCGGCGTGGGCGTGGGTCTCCAGCAGCCAGACCGTCCGCAATCCCCGCTCGCGGACATAGTTGGCCACGCAGTCCGCGTTGGCGGTGCTGGTGCGGCCCGATTTGGGGTCGAAGTCCAGCACCGAATCGATGATGGCGCAGGCGCCGCCCGGCTCAGGCTCGTGAACGACGTAGGTGATGGTCGAGGTGACGGGGTCGAAGAAGGCCTGGATGTGCGGATTCATGGGGGCTCGGGGATGGAGGGCGGGGCGCGTCGGAACAGTTTACGAAAAAAAATAATATTTGCGAATAGTTTATTCATAAATATAATGACGACGCTGTTGCCTCGTTTTTCCTCCACTGTCAGCGCCCCATCATGAATGCCCCGCTTACCGAATGTGAAGTTTCCTCCTTGCGCGAGTCGGCCTCCCAGGCCTGCACGCTGCTCAAGGCGCTGGCCAACGAAGACCGCTTGCTTCTGCTGTGCCAGCTGGTCCACCATGAACGCAACGTCGGCGAGCTGGAATCCCTGACCGGGATCCGCCAGCCCACGCTCTCGCAGCAGCTTGGCGTGCTGCGCGACGAAGGCCTCGTCGCCACCCGGCGCGAAGGCAAGTACGTCTACTACCAGATGGCCAGTTTCGAGGTCAGCCAGGTGATGAAGACCCTGTCCAGCCTGT
>JAEYVD010000001.1 GCA_023432075.1 Pseudomonadota bacterium
TCCGTGCGCGGGCGTCCCGACTACCAGCTGCTGCAGACCATGTGCCTGCGCTCGATGCAGCAGGCGGTCTACAGCCCCGACAACATGGGCCACTTCGGCCTGTCCTATCCGGGCTACAGCCACTTCACTTCGCCGATCCGCCGGTATCCCGACCTGCTCACGCACCGGGTCATCAAGGCCCTGCTTGCGGGCCAGCGTTACGTGCCCAGCCTGGACGATCACGCGGTCGTCATCGGCCGCACCCAGCGCGAACACGAGCACGCCATCTGGGAAAAGATGGGCCTGGTGCTGTCGGCCAGCGAGCGCCGCGCCGACGAGGCGTCGCGCGATGTCGAGGCCTGGCTCAAGTGCTGGTTCGTCAAGGAGCGTGTTGGCGAAGACTTCAGCGGCACCGTCACCGGCGTGGCAAGCTTCGGCATCTTCGTCACGCTGGACACGTTGCACGTCGAGGGTCTGGTGCACGTCTCCGAGCTGGGCGGCGAATACTTCCAGTTCAACGACGCCCTGCACGAACTGCGCGGCGAGCGCACCGGCATGCGTTACCGCCTGACCGACAAGGTGCAGGTGCAGGTCGCGCGCGTGGACCTGGAGGCGCGCCGCATCGAGTTCCGCCTGGTGCAGGGCACGAGCTTCGACGCGCTGCGCAAGGCGTCGGCGCGTGGGCCCGAAGAACCCGTGCGCCGGGTCAAGAAGGCGGCCTCGCCCAAACCCGCCGGCCTGAAGGGCCAGACCGCCAAGGAACGGCGCGCCGCGGCCAAGAAGGCCGGCAAGCCGCCCAAGGCCACCCAGCGGGCCGCGCCCGCCAAGAAGGCCGTCCGCAAGCGCCACTGACCGGCGGCGCGAATCCTTATGGCCATGCCGTCGTTTGGCGGCGTGGCCTAAGGGGGTAACATTGCGGTTAGTGCCGGCCCTGTCCGGTGGCCCGCCCCCTCTGGGGCGGGTATTCGTTTATCTAAAGGTATTGTTTTATGGCGTCGACCCAAGTCCTGGCGGGGTTTCACGCGGTTGTCGCGCGGCTGCGGCACGCGCCCGAGTCGATCAAGGAAATCTACGTCGAGGCCTCGCGCCGCGACAAGCGCATGCAGACATTCATCGAGCAGGCCGAGCGTGCCGGCTGCCGCCTGCACCCGGTTCCCATGGAACGCCTGGACGGCCTGGCGCGCGGCACGCGTCACCAGGGCGTCGTGGCGCTGGCCGACGAGCGCCAGCTGGCGGTGGATGTCGACGAAGTGCTCGACGTGATCGAAGGGCCGCCGCTGCTGCTGATCCTTGATGGCGTGACCGATCCCCACAATCTGGGCGCTTGCCTGCGCACCGCCGACGCGGCGGGCGTGCATGCGGTGATCGCGCCCCGCGACCGTGCGGTCGGCCTGAACGCCACCGTGCAACGCGTCGCGTGCGGCGCGGCGGACACGGTGCCGTACGTGATGGTGACGAATCTGGCGCGCACCATGCGCAGCCTGAAGGACCGGGGCGTGTGGCTCGTCGGGACGGACGATCAGGCCACCGACAGCATGCACTCGATCGATGCGCGCCAGCCCATGGCGTGGGTCATGGGGGCGGAAGGCGAGGGCATGCGCCGCCTCACGCGCGAGACCTGCGACCAGCTCGTGAACATCCCGATGCTGGGTTCGGTGGAAAGCCTGAACGTCAGCGTCGCCAGCGCCGTGTGCCTGTACGAGACCGTGCGCCAGCGCCAATCTTGATCCGTCCCATTCCGTAGATTCCCTTCTTCAATTGCGTCAGCCCATCATGCACCAGAACGGCTTTACCACCACGATTCTCCATTCCGACCGCAATCAATCCGTCGAGCACGGAGCGGTGCACAAGCCGATGCACCCATCGTCGGAGTTCGCCTACGACGACGCGCGCGAGCTGGCTGCCGTGTTCCAAGGCAAGGCGGGCTTCACGTATGCGCGCCAGGGCACGCCGACCACGACGGCGCTGGAGGCCAAGATCAGCCAGATGGAAGGCGGAAAGGGCTCGGTCACTTTTTCCACGGGCATGGCCGCGCTGGCCGCCATTTTCACCACGCTGCTGCGCCGGGGCGATCACCTGGTGTCCAGCCAGTACGTGTTCGGCAACACCAACAGTCTGTTCGGCACGCTGCAGGAATTGGGCGTGGAGATCACCTTTGTCGATGCGACGGATTCGGCGCAGGTGCGCGCCGCCATCCAGCCCAATACGCGCATGGTCTTTACCGAGACCATCGCCAACCCGGGCACGCAGGTGGCCGACCTGGCCGTGATCGGCGAGATCTGCCGCGAGAAGGGGCTGGTGTACGTCGTGGACAATACGCTGACCTCGCCGTGGATGTTCCGGCCGGCGTCGGTCGGCGCGTCGCTGGTGATGAATTCGCTGTCCAAGTACATCGGCGGACACGGCAATGCGTTGGGCGGCGCCGTGACCGACACCGGCCTGTACGACTGGGCCGGCAACGACAACATCTACGAAGCCTATCGCAAGGGCCCGTCCACCGGCTGGGGGCTCACGCAGATCAAGAAAAAGGGCCTGCGCGACATGGGCGGCACACTGGCCGCCGAGCCCGCGCACCGTATCGCGGTGGGCGCCGAGACGCTGGCGCTGCGCATGGCCAAGCATTGTTCCAACGCGCTGGCGCTGGCGCGGTTGCTGCAAGCGCATCCGGGCGTGGCGAAGGTGCATTATCCGGGTCTGGCCAGCCATCCCCAGCACGAGCGTGCGGCCGCGTTGTTCGGGTCGCGGTTCGGCGGCCTGCTGGGCGTCGAGCTGGCGGACGGCGTCGATTGCTTCGACTTCCTGAACCGCCTGCGCGTGGTGCTGATGGCGACGCATCTGGGCGATACGCGCAGCCTCGCGCTGCCTGCGGCACACACCATCTATTACGAGATGGGCGCGGAGCGCCGCAAGCAAATGGGCATCGCGGACAGCCTGATCCGCGTGTCCGTCGGCATCGAGGATGAAGCCGATTTGCTGTTTGATTTCGATCAGGCGCTAAATGGTTGCCTGAAGGGATAATTCGGCAGGCGCGGCGCCCCGGGGCTGGGGCGCCAGCAACGCAATCGGGCAGGAACCCATGCTTATACAGATCGCAGAAGTCTTCACGCCGCAAGAGGCTGCCGACATCCGCCAGCGGCTGGATGCCGCGGACTGGGTGGACGGCAAGGTGACCGCAGGCCATCAGTCGGCGCAGGTCAAGCGCAACCGGCAATTGTCCGAGCAGCATCCGCTGGCGCAGGAGCTCGGCACGCTGATCCTGCAGCGCCTGTCGGCAAACAACCTCTTCATGTCGGCCGCGTTGCCCCGCAAGATCTTCCCGCCGCTCTTTAACCGCTACGAAGGCGGCGAAGCATTCGGCTACCACGTGGACAACGCCGTGCGCGGCATCGCCGGCTCCGCCGAGCGCGTGCGCACCGACCTGTCCGCAACGCTGTTCTTCTCGGATCCCGACAGCTACGACGGCGGCGAACTCGTCATCGACGACACCTATGGCCCGCGCGCCGTGAAACTGCCGGCCGGACACATGGTGCTGTATCCGGGGACAAGCCTGCACAAGGTCAATCCTGTTACGCGCGGCGCGCGCGTCAGTTCGTTTTTCTGGATGCAGAGCCTGGTGCGCGAAGACAGCCAGCGCGCGCTGCTGCTGGATATGGACGTCGCCATCCAACGCTTGAATCAAGATGTGGCGGGCCATGCCTCGATCGTTCAGCTCACGGGCATTTATCACAATCTGCTGCGCCGCTGGGCCGACGTTTAATGAAGCTTAAAGTGTTTTTTCGGGGTGTCGCGCAAACCCCGAAATGCGCGTTTTTGTTTATTGCGAAATCGGCTAAAAGCTAGTATTGACGCGGGTTGCCGTGAGGTTTTCGCTTGACAGCCGCTCTACGCCAAGGCCTAATACACGTCTGCGTCGCTGACGGTTTGCAGGCAAGAAGCCAGCAAATCCTAGGCGGCGCAGCAGTTTAAAAGTTGTGCTTTGCAGCGCAAGAAAAAAGTTTATCCACTGTCTGTTCGTCGTTTGCCTGGTCTCGCGTCCATTTGTGGCATTCCTACCTGACGGCCATGAACTCCGCCCCCGGCAGACTCCACACCTTGTGAGGGGTACACCTGCATGAACAAAACCGAACTCATCGATCACATCGCCAGCAAGGCCGATATCTCCAAGGCTGCTGCCGGCCGTTCGCTCGACGCCCTGATCGGTGCCGTGAAGACCACGCTGAAGAAGGGCGGTACGGTCACGCTGGTCGGTTTCGGCACGTTTGCCGTGTCGGCTCGCGCCGCGCGCACCGGCCGCAACCCGCGCACTGGCGAAACCATCAAGATCAAGAAGGCCAAGGTGCCGAAGTTCCGTCCGGGCAAGGCCCTGAAGGACGCCGTCAACTAATAGGACGGCAACCGATCGCATGGCGCACGGCGCTGCGATTTGCCCACAAGTACGCGGTCCGGTATACTCCGGCCCGCGTATTGCTTTTGAGTACCCCAAATTGGCAATGTCCCCGCGCAAATGCGCTGGGCGATTGCATCGAAATGGGTGCTTAGCTCAGTTGGTAGAGCGGCGCCTTTACACGGCGTAGGTCACAGGTTCGACCCCTGTAGCACCCACCAGAAGCCCTCGCAGTTCACATCGAACCCGCACACATCCCGCCTCCGGCGACGTGGCGGGTTTTTTGTTTTCCGGGCCAGATTGCGACGGCGCGTCTCTTCGAATTGAACGCTTGGCCAACATGGGTCTGACCCGCATTGCGCTGACCCGCGTGGCTAACGCGCCGTCACGGGCATGCCTCATGCTGCCCGCCTTTTCATAAGCGTTTTATTGATGCTGCCTTGATTCCGATCAGCAATGTTACGCTGTTCCATTCGAAATACAACGTGCGAATCATTCGCATTTAAGATACTATGACGGGCTTGTACCGGTCAGCCGGCGCCGCGGTCTTGTGCGCGTCAACTTCCTGGCAGGCCGGAAAAGTCAATGCACCCTGGCTGATTCATGCCTAGTCTTCAACCCGGTTGGAATTCTTCTTCGCGGTCTTCTTTTGGTATTCGCGCAGGCGCTGGCCTGGCGGTCGTTGCGCTTCATGCAGCGGTGATCGGCGCCATTTTCATGGCGCCGGAGAGTCGTCCTGAATTGGAGGAACCCGAGGCGATCATGGTGAGCGTGGTGGATGCGCCCGTTCCCCAGATCGCCAAAGCCGAACCTACGCCCGAAGTGCCGCAACCGGTCACCGAGACGCCGCCCGAGCCGGAACCCGAGATCGAGCCCGAACCCGAGCCCGAACCGGAATTGAAACCGGAACCCGAGCC
>JAEYVD010000002.1 GCA_023432075.1 Pseudomonadota bacterium
GGGCTGCTTAGGCTACCGACATACGTATTTGTCAGCAAAAAGCGAGACTAACCATGGCAGCACATCAATCCTCGGCCGGTGCGCCGATGCGGGTCCTGATATCCAGCACGTTTGCCTTCACCATCTGTTTTGCGGTGTGGATGATCTTTGCCGTGCTGGGGATCCCAATAAAGGCGCAGCTCGGCCTGTCCGAAACGCAATTCGGCCTGCTGGCCGCCATGCCGGTCCTGACCGGCTCCCTCGTGCGCGTGCCGTTGGGCATCTGGACCGACCGTTACGGCGGCCGTCCCGTGTTCTTCGTGCTGATGCTGCTGGCGGTGGTGCCGATCTGGCTGCTGTCCTATGCCACGGAATATTGGCAGTTCCTGGTGCTGGCGCTGTTCGTCGGCCTGACCGGCGGCTCGTTCTCCGTGGGCACGCCCTATGTGGCCCGCTGGTTCCCGCGCAACAAGCAAGGTCTGGCCATGGGCGTCTTCGGCGCCGGCAACTCGGGCTCGGCCATCACCAAGTTCGTGGCCCCCGCGCTCATTGCCGCCGCCGGCGGCGCCTGGGTCATCGTGCCGCAGGTCTACGCCGTGGCGCTGCTGGTCACCGCCATCCTGTTCTGGCTGTTCTCGTCGTCCGATCCCTCGCACCGCGTCGCGGGCGGCGCATCCCTGTCGGCCCAGTTCGCCATGCTGAAGGACCCGCGCGTCTGGCGCTACTGCCAGTACTACTCGGTCGTCTTCGGCGGCTACGTGGCGCTGGCCCTGTGGATGACCAAGTACTACATCGGCGAATACGGCTTCGACATGAAGCTGGCCGCGTTGCTGGCCGCGTGCTTCTCGTTGCCCGGCGGCGTGCTGCGCGCCGTGGGCGGCTGGATCTCCGACCGCTACGGCGCCTACAAGACCACGTGGTGGGTGATGTGGGTGTGCTGGGTTGCCTTCTTCCTCCTGAGCTATCCGCAAACCGAATTCACCGTCATGACCGCCGGCGGCCCGCGTTCCTTCGGCATCGCGCTTGGCCCGGTCACCTTCACCATCCTGCTGTTCGTCGTGGGTATAGCCATGGCGATCGGCAAGGCTTCGGTCTTCAAGTTCATCTCCGATGAATTCAGCGACAACATCGGCGCCGTGTCCGGCATCGTCGGACTGGCCGGCGGCCTGGGCGGCTTCGTGCTTCCCATCATGTTCGGCGTCCTGCTCGACCTGACCGGCATCCGCTCCAGCGCCTTCATGCTGCTGTACGGCACGGTCTGCGTCTCGCTGATCTTCATGCACTTCAGTTTCCGGCCCGAAAGCGCGGCCATCGCCCGGCAGCAAGCCGCCTGACCCACCCATCACCCTGAGAGAACCTCATGTCCACTCAAGTCCTTGCGCGCTGGGAGCCGGATAATCCCGGCTTCTGGAAACAGACGGGCGCGCGCGTCGCCAACCGTAATCTGTGGATCTCGATCCCGGCGCTGATGCTGGCGTTCAGCATCTGGATGCTCTGGAGCGTGGTCGTCGTCAACCTTGACCGCGCCGGCTTCATGCTGTCCAAGAACCAGCTCTTCTGGCTGACCGCGCTGCCCGCGTTGTCGGGCGCGACGCTGCGCATCTTCTACTCGTTCCTCGTGCCCGTCTTCGGCGGGCGCAAATGGACCGCCATCTCCACCGCCTCGCTGCTGATTCCGGCGCTGGGCATGGGGTTCGCATTGCGCGACCCGACCACCTCGTTTCCGACCCTGCTGGTGCTGGCGCTGCTGTGCGGCCTGGGCGGCGGCAACTTCAGCTCCAGCATGGCCAACATCAGCTTTTTCTTTCCCAAGGAAAAGAAGGGGCTGGCAACGGGCTTGAACGCCGGCATCGGCAACCTGGGCGTGTCGCTAGTGCAGTTCGTGGTGCCGGTGGTGATCACGATGGGCGTTTTCGGCGTGGCCGGTGGCGAGCCGCAGGTCATCAATGCCAATGGCGCACAGCAGAACCTGTGGCTGCAGAACGCGGGCTTCATCTGGGTGGTTCCCATCGCGCTGGCGTCCATCGCCGCGTGGTTCGGTATGAACGACATCGCCGATGCGCGCGCCTCGTTCGCCGACCAGGCCGTCATTTTCAAGCGCAAGCACAACTGGCTGATGTGCTGGCTGTATGTGGGCACGTTTGGGTCGTTCATCGGCTTCTCGGCGGGCTTCGCCATGCTGACCAAGACGCTGTTTCCCACCGTCAATCCCATGGCATACGCCTTCCTGGGGCCGCTGGTCGGATCGCTGACGCGTCCCGTGGGCGGCTGGATTTCCGACAAGCTGGGCGGCGCCCGGGTCACGCTCTTCACCTTTGCGGCCATGATCGCCGCCGTGGCCGGCGTCGTTGCGTTCCTGCCCGGTGAGGGTCAGCTGGGCGACTTCAACGGCTTCTTGGCCATGTTCATCGTGCTCTTCGCGCTGACGGGCCTGGGCAACGGTTCCACGTTCCGCATGATTCCGGTGATCTTCCTGCGCGAACGTACGCAGGCAGCGCAGGGCAAGGGCCCGGCCGCACAGAAGCAGGCCATGTCGGAAGCGGCCAAGGAATCGGCCGCGGTGCTGGGCTTTTCCGGCGCCATCGGGGCCTATGGCGGCTTTTTCATCCCGCGCAGCTTCGGCACGTCGCTCGAAATGACGGGCAGCGTGCAGACCGCGCTGTATTGCTTCATCGGCTTCTATGCCACCTGCATGCTGATCACGTGGTGGTACTACGCGCGCCGTAACGCGCCCATTCCCTGCTAAGGAACGTCCGCCGGGGCTCGGCCGCGCACACATCGCGTGGCTGGGCCCCGGCGGTCTTGCGCGCGGCCCGACTAGTTCGGCCTACCCGGGTAACTAGTCACTCTGCCGAACCCGGGTTGTGCCACCGGCGAATGGTCGGCCAGACAGCCCAGCCCTAAAGTTGTTTCATCAGCATTGATCGCAGTACGCGCCGGCCAGGCCGGCGTTCTTGGAGAAACACAATGAGTCATTTTCTGGACCGGTTGAAGTTCATGTCGCGGGTGAAGTCCACCTTCGCGAACGGTCACGGCGAAACCGTCAACGAGGACCGCAAGTGGGAAAACGCTTACCGCGCCCGCTGGCAGCACGACAAGGTGGTGCGTTCCACCCACGGCGTGAACTGCACCGGCTCCTGCTCCTGGAAGGTGTATGTCAAGAACGGCCTGATCACCTGGGAAACCCAGCAGACCGACTACCCCCGCACCCGTCCCGACCTGCCCAACCACGAGCCGCGCGGCTGTCCTCGTGGCGCGTCGTACAGCTGGTATGTGTATTCGGCGCAGCGCGTGAAGTACCCCATGATCCGCGGCCGCCTGATCGAAATGTGGCGCGAAGCCCGCAAGACGATGGACCCGATCGCGGCCTGGGAATGGATCAGCCAGGATCCCAAGCGCGCCAAGCGCTACAAGTCGGTGCGCGGCCTGGGCGGCTTCGTCCGCGCCGATTGGGACACCGCAACGGAAATCATTGCCGCCGCCAACGCGCTCACCATCAAGAAGTACGGCCCGGACCGCGTGATCGGGTTCTCGCCGATTCCCGCCATGTCGATGGTCAGCTACGCCGCCGGCGCCCGCTACCTTAGCCTCTTGGGCGGCGCCTGCCTCAGCTTCTACGACTGGTACTGCGATCTTCCCCCCGCCAGCCCCCAGATCTGGGGCGAACAGACCGACGTGCCCGAATCGGCCGACTGGTACAACTCCACCTACCTGATGGTCTGGGGCTCTAACGTCCCGCAGACCCGCACCCCGGACGCGCACTTCTACACCGAAGTCCGCTACAAGGGCACCAAGACCGTGGCCGTGTCCAGCGACTTCGGCGAAATGGTCAAGTTCGGCGACATCTGGCTGGCGCCCAAGCAGGGCACCGACGCCGCGCTCGCCATGGCCATGGGCCACGTCATCCTCAAGGAATTCCACCTGTCGGGCAAGTCGGCCTACTTCACGGACTACGTGCGCCGCTACACCGACATGCCGATGCTGGTGCAGCTCAAGGAACGCGACGGCTTCTACGCCCCTGACCACTTCCTGCGCGCCTCGCAGCTGGACAACTCGCTCGGCGAACAGAACAACCCCGACTGGAAGACGCTGGTGCTGGACGAGTCCACCGGCGATCTGGTGGCGCCCAACGGCAGCATCGGCTTTCGCTGGGGCGAGGGCGCCGTCAACGGCGGCGAAAAGGTCGGCCGCTGGAACCTGGAATCCAAGGATGGCGGCTCGGGCCGCGAAATCGTCCCCACGCTGAGCCTCCTGGACAAGTCCGACGACGTGGTCGGCGTGGGCTTCCCGTACTTCGGCAGCGAACACGACGAGCTGCTGGTGCGCAACGTGCCCGCCCGCCGCATCCGCCTGGCCGACGGCACCGAAGCGCTGGTCGCCACCGTGTACGACCTGCAGATGGCCAACTACGGCCTGGATCGCGGCCTGGGCGGCGGCAACGTCGCGTCCTCTTACGATGACGACGTTCCCTATACGCCCGCCTGGCAGGAAAAGCACACCAGCGTGCCGCGCGCGCAGGTCATCCAGGTGGCGCGCGAGTTCGCCCAGAACGCGCACGACACCGAAGGCAAGTCCATGGTCATCGTCGGCGCCGGTCTGAACCACTGGTACCACATGGACATGATCTACCGCGGCATCATCAACATGCTGATGATGTGCGGCTGCGTGGGCAAGAGCGGCGGCGGCTGGGCGCACTATGTGGGCCAGGAAAAACTTCGCCCGCAGTTCGGGTGGGCTCCCCTGGCGTTTGCCGCCGACTGGGTGCGCCCGCCGCGTCAGATGAACGGCACCTCGTTCTTCTACGCCCACACCAGCCAATGGCGTCACGAAAAACTGAACGTGCAGGAAGTGCTCGGCCCCACCGCCGACCGCGCCAAGTACAGCGAACTCAGCATGATCGACCTGAACGCCCGCGCCGAGCGCATGGGCTGGCTGCCGTCGGCGCCGCAGCTGCGCACCAATCCGCTGGACGTCGTGGCACAGGCCGACAGCCTGGGCAAGGATCCGGTCGCGCACGCCGTCGAACTGATGAAGTCGGGCGAGCTGCGCATGTCCTGCGAAAATCCGGACGATCCCGCCAACTTCCCGCGCAACATGTTCGTGTGGCGCTCCAACATCCTGGGCTCCAGCGGCAAGGGCCACGAGTACTTCCTGAAGTACCTCCTGGGCACCCAGAACGCCGTGTTCGGCGATGAAGCCGACGCCATCAAGCCGTCCGAAGTCACCTTTGAGGACGACGCCGCTGAAGGCAAGCTGGACCTCTTGACCGTGCTGGACTTCCGCATGAGCACCACGTGCCTGTATGGCGACATCGTGCTGCCGACAGCCACCTGGTACGAAAAGGACGACCTCAACACGTCCGACATGCACCCCTTCATCCACCCGCTCAGCGAAGCCGTGCAGCCGCTCTGGGAAAGCAAGACTGACTGGGAAATCTACAAGCTGCTGGCCAAGAAGTTCAGCGAAATCGGCGGTCCGTACCTGGGCAAGCGCCGCGACCTGGTGCTGACCCCGCTGATGCACGACACCCCGGGAGAACTGGGCCAGGCCTTCGAACCCAAGGACTGGAAGCTCGGCGAATGCGACCTGATTCCGGGCAAGACGGC
>JAEYVD010000051.1 GCA_023432075.1 Pseudomonadota bacterium
CGGCCACGCCGCTGTCCTACATGGACTACGTGATGGACAAGATCGACCTGGTCCTGATCATGTCGGTGAACCCGGGCTTTGGCGGCCAGAGCTTCATTCCGGCGGCGCTGACCAAGCTGCGCGAGGCGCGCGCCCGCATCGACGCCTGGATGCAGGCCGGCGGCCAGGAGATCGTTCTGCAGGTGGATGGCGGCGTCAAGATCGACAACATCGCCGAAATCCGCGCCGCAGGCGCCGACACCTTCGTGGCGGGCTCGGCCATCTTCGGCAAGCCGGATTACGCCGGCATCATCAAGGCCATGCGCGAGCAGATCGCCATCGGCGAAACCACCGCCGTCTAAGGAAATCGACATGACCGCTTTTCGCGCCGCGCTGCTGGACCTGGACGGCACCCTGCTCGACTCCATTCCCGATCTGGCCTTCGCCGCCAACGCCATGCGCGTCGAACTTGGCATGATCGCGCTGCGCGAGGACGTGGTGGCCACCTTCGTCGGCAAGGGCGTGGACAACCTGGTGCGGCGCAGCCTGGCCGGTTCGCTCGATGCCGCCGACCCGGCGCCCGACGAATTCCAGCGCGCCCGCGAGGCCTTCTACCGCCATTACCACCTGGTCAACGGCGAGCGGGCGCAGGTCTACCCGGGCGTCATCGAAGGGCTGAAACTCATGCGTGATCAGGGCCTGAAGATGGCCGTGGTGACCAACAAGCCCACGGAATTCACCTTGCCGCTCTTGCAGCGCACGGGGCTGGCGGGCTTTTTCGAGGCCGTGGTGTGCGGCGACACCTGCGAGCGCCGCAAACCCGACCCCGACCAGATCCACCATGCGTGCGACCTGATGGGCGTGGGCGTGAACGAGGCCGTGACGATCGGCGATTCGATCAACGACGCGCAGGCGGGCCGTAGCGCGGGCACGCAGGTGCTGGTGGTGCCGTACGGCTACAACGAAGGACGTGACGTGCGCGAGTTGGATGTCGATGGTATAGTTGACACGCTTGTTGACGCCGCCCAGTGGGTTGCGCTCTGGAATCAGAACCAGAACGCAGCTAAAGTCCCCGCTTGAAGCGCGTCGCAACCCAAGCACGAATTCACTACCGCGTACTCATACCGAACCGCTAAATGAACGTTTCCATCCAGAACCAAATGCTCGGCGCCTCGTGGCGTTGGTGGCGTTTGTCTTCCGGGTGGCGATGATTCCCTTCCCGGCCCTAGACGCGACCTTGCCGCCTAGCGCCGACACTGTGTAAACAGAGCCCAACCCGGAACCAGTCAACTGGACCGGGTTTTTTGTTGCGTGCCCGGTCCGAAAGCAGACACCGCTTACGAGACCCGACATGACCGAAATCGAATTCAAGGCCCTTGCGGCACAAGGCTACAACCGCATTCCGCTGGTCGCCGAGACCTACGCCGACCTGGACACGCCGCTCGGCATCTACCTGAAGCTGGCGCACGCCGGCCCCCTGGCCGGCCGCATGACCTGCCTGATGGAATCCGTGGTGGGCGGCGAGCGCTTCGGCCGCTATTCGTTCATCGGCCTGCCGGCGCGCACCGTGATCCGCGCCAGCGGCACGCGCACCGAAGTGCTGCACGACGGCAAGGTCGCCGAAACCCACGACGGCGATCCGCTGGCTTTCATCGAGCAATACCAGAGCCGCTTCAAGGTCGCGCTGCGCCCCGGCATGCCACGCTTTTGCGGCGGCCTGGCCGGTTACTTCGGCTACGACACCGTGCGTCACATCGAGCCCTGCCTGGGGCCCGCGGTCAAGCCGTTCCCGGCGGGCATGGAAGGCGGCACGCCCGACCTGATGCTGATGCACGTGGACGAACTGGTCATCGTCGACAACCTGGCCGGCCGCATCTACCTGATGGTCTACGCCGATCCGAGCCAGCCCGAAGCCTACAGCCGCGCGCAGCAGCGCCTGACCGACCTGCGCGCGCGCCTGCGACGCCCCGTGGAAATTCCGTACAGCCACGCCAGCATGCAGACCGAGGAACGGCGCGATTTCAAGAAAGAGGACTACCTGGCGGCCGTCCTGCGCGCCAAGGAACACATCGCCGCCGGCGACCTGATGCAGGTCCAGATCGGCCAGGTCATCGCCAAGCCCTTCCGCGACTCCCCGCTTTCCCTCTACCGCGCCCTGCGGTCGCTCAACCCCTCCCCCTACATGTACTTCTGGAACTTCGGCGACTTCCAGGTCGTGGGCGCATCGCCCGAGATCCTGGTGCGCCAGGAGCGCACGGTGGAAAACGGCGAACCGAAGTCGCAGATCACGATTCGTCCGCTGGCGGGCACGCGCAAGCGCGGCGGCACCCCGGAAGAAGATGCGGCGCTGGCGGCCGAACTGCGCGCCGACCCGAAGGAGATCGCCGAACACGTCATGCTGATCGACTTGGCGCGCAACGACGTGGGCCGCGTCGCGCAGGTGGGCTCGGTGAAGGTCAGCGACACCATGGTGATCGAGCGTTACTCGCACGTAATGCACCTGGTGTCCAACGTGACCGGCACCCTTAATCCTGGCATGAGCAGCATGGACGTGCTGCGCGCTTCGTTCCCGGCCGGCACCCTGACCGGCGCGCCGAAGGTCGAGGCCATGAAGATCATCGACGAACTGGAACCCGTGCGCCGCGGCATCTACGGCGGCGCGGCCGGCTACCTGAGCTACGGCGGCGAGATGGACGTGGCGATTGCCATCCGCACCGGCGTCA
>JAEYVD010000061.1 GCA_023432075.1 Pseudomonadota bacterium
TGTGCCAGAAGCAGGCCGAAGCCACGCGCGACAAGGCCAAGGCCGACGCCAAGGCCGCGAAGGAGAAGGCCGAAGCCTCCCACGACGCGGCCAAGACGCGCAACGATGCCGACTACAAGGTCGGCAAAGAAAAGTGCGACGCCATGTCCGGCAATGCCAAGGACGCCTGCATGGCTGACCTGAAGACCCGCTTCAACAAGTAAGCGGGTTCACGCAGATTCCCGGGACGGCCCGCCGGCCCGGGAGTTCTCGCCCGGCAGCACATAGCCTGCTGCCGCGTATTCCTCAAGACGGTTGTAGAGCGTCTTGGGACTGATCCCCAGCACCGCAGCCGCCTGCTTCTTGACCCCATTGCACCGTTCAAGGGTGGCCAGGATCAACCGGCGATCCGCCTCTGCCAGCGTCTCGCCAACAGGCACGCTGACTTGTCCGCCAGCGGTTTCGCCAGCGGGCGACACCTGCGGCACCAGCATTTCCAGATCCAGCACGTCGCCATCGGCCATGATGAACGCACGGCGCACGAAGTTCTTCAGTTCGCGCACATTGCCCGGCCATTCGTAATGCGAGAGCGCGGCCGCCGCTTCCGGCGAAAAATCCTTGTGCTTGCCCGACTCTTCATTGAGCGATTGCAGAAAACGCTGCGCCAGAAAGAGGATGTCGCTGCCGCGATCGCGCAGCGCCGGCAACTCGATGGGAAATACGCTCAGGCGGTAGTACAGGTCTTCACGCAGCTTGCCCTCTTGAACGGCCTGTTCCGGATTGCGGTTGGTCGCGGCAACCACGCGGATGTCGCAGGCAATTTCCCGATTGGTGCCCACGCGCATGAATTGGCCCGTTTCCAGCACGCGCAGCAGCTTGACCTGCAGGTCAAGCGGCATTTCCGTGACTTCGTCCAGGAACAACGTGCCGCCATCGGCACGCTCGAAATACCCCTTGTGCTGACGGTCCGCGCCGGTAAAGCTGCCGCGCTCGTGGCCGAACATTTCGCTTTCGATCAGGTTGGGCGAGATTGCGCCGCAGTTGACCGCAATGAACGGCCGCTGCCGGCGGGGACTGAGTTCGTGGATGGCGTGCGCCGCCAGTTCCTTGCCGGTGCCGCTCTCGCCGATCAGCAAGGTGGTGACCGTGGTGGGCGCCACGCGCCCGATCTGACGGTAGAGCTCCTGCATGCGTTCGGACTTGCCGTAAAGCTTGCCGAAGCGGCCCGGCTCTTCGAACGGGGTGCCGGGCATCTCGCCGCCCGAGTTGGTCATGATGCGCTTGAGGATCTCTTCGAGACGCTCCATGCAGATCGGCTTGACCAGGTAGTCCGTCGCGCCCAGGCGCAAGGCCTGCACGGCGTTGTCGACCGTGCCGTGGCCGGTCATCACCACCACTTCCGCGCTGTGCACGGCCACGTTCTTGAAGATGTCCATGCCGCTGCCGCCCGGCAGCCGGACGTCCGTCAACACCAGGTCGGGCGCTTGCCGTTCGAGCTGGATCAAGGCGTCCTTGACGCTGGCCGCCAGAGCCACCGAAAACCCGCTTTCGCGGCCGATCTCGGCCAATGTTTCCCGTATCGCATCGTCGTCGTCGACGATAAGCAGGTGAGGCATGCTATCTCCGTATCCCTTCCATAACGCTCAGAATAGTCACTATGGGGTCGGCCGGCGCAAATATTTGCCGGTTTCCATTAACGTTTTCCATTACTTGCAACTCGTCGCAATCAGACAGCAGACCGCCCTCTACGATGAGATCATTGCAGGCCCGCTTTCGGGACTAGGAATCAGCATGGCTAGTCGAAATACCGCTACGCGCGCCAGCGCGCCTTCCCCCACTTCCGTTTTTGCGGACACCAGCGGCATGTCGCCGCAAATGCGAAAACTGGGAAACCAGATCGCACTTGCCGCGGCCACGGATGCAAGCGTGTTCATTATCGGCGAAAGTGGAGCTGGCAAGGAAATTGTTGCACGCGCCATCCATGACGCGAGCGAACGCCGCGATCAGCCGTTCGTGGCGGTCAACTGCGGCGCGATCAGCGGTTCACTGGCGCACGCGGAATTGTTCGGCCATGAGAAAGGCAGCTTTACAGGTGCCGTGTCGCAGAATGCAGGGTACTTCGAGTACGCGAGCGGCGGCACGCTGTTCCTGGATGAAGTCACGGAAATGCCGCCGGACATGCAGGTGCATTTCCTGCGTGTGCTGGAAGTCGGCACCTACCAGCGCGTGGGCGGCACGGACCTGCTGCGCGCCAACGTGCGCGTCATCTGCGCCAGCAACCGTGACCCGGCCGCGTCCGTTGCAGACGGCCGGCTGCGCCAGGATTTCCTGCATCGCTTGCTGGTGATTCCCCTGCGCGTGCCGCCCCTGCGCGAGCGCGGCGACGATGCTCTGCTGCTGGCGAACCAATTCCTGGATGCGCTCAATGCGCAGCACGGCACGCAAAAGACGTTTTCGCCGCACATGCTCGAATCGATCAAGGCACACGACTGGCCGGGCAATGTCCGCGAGCTGCGCAACGTGGTCCAGCGCGCCTACATCATGGCCGATACCCAGCTGGACGCCGACCTGCTGACGCGCAATCGCGGGCCCAATCAGGCACAGGTTCGCGAGGGTTCGCTGAATTTCCCGGTGGGCATGCCGCTAGGCCGCGCCCAACGCGAATTCATCCTCGCCACGCTGGCCCACCACGCGGGCGACAAACGTCTGGCCGCGGAGACGCTGGGCGTCAGTCTGAAGACGCTGTACAACCGGCTGGACGTCTATGAAAAAGACGAGCCCGAAAAGGCTGCCTGAGCAGTTCTTACCACCCGCTTTGTAATACTGGCCCAGCATGCCGCGTTCCCGGGGCGCCCACGCCCCTCGGACAAGGCTGGCACGATCTTTGCATATAGAAGGAGAATGAGCCGCTTTCCGGCGGCTGCCCCTTCAGGAGACTCGATTGGGCCACCCCATGCAAGAACTTCGCCTGCGCCAGCAAATGACGCTCGCGCCGCGTCTGCAACAGTCCGTCAAGCTGCTTCAGATGTCGGCGCTTG
>JAEYVD010000085.1 GCA_023432075.1 Pseudomonadota bacterium
TACTGCAAGAGCGACCTGCAGCCCGAAATCAAGCCGGATCCGCCCGGCACGGTGCGCCTGACGTCGGGCGGCGCCTTCCACATCCCGCATGACCTGGCCGGCCGGCATATCGGCTGGCAACCCCGGGTCGGCATGGCGGAGGGCGTGAACCGGCTGCTGGCCTGGCGCGAGGCGCAGGAGGCCGTGCAGACGCCGTAGGGAGGAATGCGCTCACGGCGCCATAGAGCGCCGGGGCGGGCAGTACGTACTTCAGTAGTCACGATAACGACATCCACAGGAGACAGGACAATGAAGTTGCGCAATTGCATTGCCGGCGTGGCCATCGGCATGGGGCTGGCATTGGGTGGGGCCGCTGCGCAGGCGGCGGGCTACCCCGACAAGCCAGTGACGCTGGTGGTGCCGTATCCCGCCGGCGGCGCCACGGACGTCATCGCGCGCCTGATCGCGGAGAAGCTGCCGGCCGCATGGGGGCAGCAGGTCATCGTCAACAACCGGCCAGGCGCGGGCACCACGGTGGCCGCCGAGCAGGTGGCGCGTTCACCCGGCGACGGCTACACGCTCTACATGACGACGGCCGCTCACACCATCAGCGCCAGTCTGTACAAGAAGCTTAACTACGATCCCTTGAAGGATTTCGCGCCGCTGACGCTCACGTCCACGATTCCGCTGGTGCTTGTGACCTCGCCCTCGCTGCCGGTCAAGACCCTGGACGATCTGATCAAGTACGGCAAGGCCGCGCCGCAGGGGTTGAGCCTGGCGTCCACCGGCAACGGCACGCCGCAGCACCTGACGGGCGAACTGTTCAAGGCCAGGACGGGAATCAAGCTGGTCCATGTGCCGTACCGCGGCGATGCGCCGATGCTGACCGACCTGATAGGCGGACAGGTGCAGATGGCCTTCGTCACGTTGTCGGCCGCGTTGCCCCATATCCAGTCGGGCAAGCTCAATGCCATCGCGTTGGCGCATCCGCGCCGAGTCGAGGCCATCGCGCAGGTCCCGACGATGGCCGAGGCGGGCATGAAGAACTTCGAGGCCGCGACCTGGTTTGGCCTGTTTGCGCCGGCCAGCATGCCGGACGCGCTGCGCGAGAAGATCTACCAGGATGTCGCCCGCGTCGTGGCCACGCCTGAAATGACCAAGCGGCTGCAGGAGATGGGCGGCGATGTGAACAACAGCTCGCCCCAGCAGTTCCAGGCCTTCATCAACGACGAGGCGAAACGGTGGGCCGAGGGCGTCAAGCTTTCCGGCGCACAGATCGACTGAGCGGCCGCACGGTCGATACCGACGGGAGAACCTACTGAATGAGCGACAACGATCAAGATCTGCTGGCGCGCTGCGCCGTGATCGGCACCAGCACCTGGGCCGATGCGATGGATACGCTGGGCATTGCCGGCGTGGTGCAGGGCATTGAGCGCCGGGGCGGGCAAGGCCGCATTGCCGGCTTTGCCGTCACCGCGCGCCACGTCTGGGGCGGCCTGGGAGACTTCGACCGCGCCGATTTCGCGGTGGGGCGCCTGGTGGCCGCCACAGGTCCCGGGCGCGTGCTGATGGTGGACGCCGGGGGGACCTGCATTTCCACCTTTGGCGGCATTGCCTCGTTGGCCGCCTCGTGGCGCCAGGCAACCGCTGTCGTCATCGATGGCGCCTGCCGCGACGTCGATGAAATCCGAGCGACGGGACTGTGGCTGGCGAGCCGCCATGTCACCCCGTTGACCGGCAAGACACGCCTGCGCCTGCAGGCCATGGGCGATCCCGTCACCATCGGCGGCGTGCAGGTCGCCGAGGGCGATCTTGTCGTTGGCGACGACACCGGGCTCGTCGTTGTGCCGCGCGCGCGGTTGCAGGATGTGCTGGCGGCGGCAAGGCATGCGCTGGAGGTGGATGAGCAGGTGGAGCGCGGCATTCGGGACGGCCTGTCATTCGCTGAGGCCGCTGCCGCGGCCAACTACATACCCGCCAGCGCCGGAGGCCGTGCGTGACTGCCCGCTACGAGGTGGTGCAGGTCGCATCGCTGGGTGCCGCGTTCGATGCGCGCCTGGCCGCCCATTACCGCGTCCTGCAAGCGTGGCGGGAACCCCTGGGCCTGGCGGCATTTCGCGACGAATTGGCGGGGCCGCGGGTCGCGGTGACGTCTGTCCGGCATGGATTCACGCAGCCGATGTTCGACGCGTTGCCGAATCTGCAGGCCGTGTGCAGCTGGGGGGTGGGTTACGACACCCTGGACCTGCGCGCCGCCGCCAACCGGCGCATTGGGATCAGCGTCACCCCCGACGTGCTGGACGACTGCGTCGCCGATCTGGCGTGGGCGCTGCTGCTTTCGGCGGCCCGGCGTACCGCCGTGGGCGACCGCTATGTGAAGACGGGCCAGTGGCGAGCCATTGGGCAGTTTCCGGTTGCGACCCGGGTATCGGGCAAGCGGCTCGGCATCCTGGGACTTGGCCGCATCGGTGAAGCGATCGCCCGCCGGGGCGCGGGCTTTGACATGCAGGTGCGCTATCACAATCGAAGCCCCAGGCCGCAGTCGCCATACCCCTATGAAGCATCCCTGGTGGACCTGGCCGCGTGGGCCGACTTTCTGGTGGTGGCCTGCGTGGGCGGCGCCGCCACGCGGCATCTGGTCAATGCGCCCGTCCTTCGCGCGCTGGGCCCGCGAGGGATCCTGGTCAACATCGCGCGCGGCAGCGTGGTGGACCAGGCCGCGGCGCTGGCGGCGTTGCGCTCGGGCGAGCTGGGCGGCGCCGGCCTGGATGTGCTGGAGCAGGAGCCCACCGACGCCGCCGATTTTGCCGATCTGGATCAGGTTTCCCTGATGCCGCATGCGGGCAGCGCCACGCACGAGACGCGGGCCGCGAT
>JAEYVD010000103.1 GCA_023432075.1 Pseudomonadota bacterium
GCTGACGTCCAGTATTTGCCGCTTTCGATGAAGATGCGGTCGTCGTCGACGCGCAGGCCGGGGTAAAGCTGGCGCAACCGGTCGGCCGAGCGCCAGTGTGTGGTGACCGCGCGGCCGTCCAGCAGTCCGGCCGCAGCCAGTACGAACGCGCCGGTGCAGACGCTGCTGGTGCGGCGCGTGCCGGCGTCGCGCCGCCGCAGCCAGGCGCGTGTTTCGCCGTGCGCCGCGGCCCGGTCGACGCCGGGGCCCCCGGGCACCAGCAGCATGTCGATGGGCGCATCGCCGTCGGCTTCGAAGGTGCCGTCCACCTGCATGCGCAGCCCCTGTTCCCACGTGGCGACGATTGGCGTCGCTGCGATGGTGTGCAGGGCGTATAGCGGGCGGCCCGCTTCTTCGTTGGCCGAGCTGAAGGCCTGCCACGGTCCGGCCAGGTCCAGCGGCTGGAAACCGTCGTACAGCACGAACATCACGCGTTGTGGCGCGATTGGCGCGATTGGCGCGATTGGCGCGATTGGCGCATTTGGCGCGCGTTCTGGCGCGCCGCGCGTGGCGCGTTCGCCTATGCTGGGTTCTGGCGTTTCCATGGGAGCATCGTCATGAAGGTGAATATCGTCTTGTTCGAAGGGCTGACCCAGCTCGATATGACCGGGCCGTACGAAGTGCTGGCGAACGCGCCGGGATTTACGGTGGATTTTGTCGCAAAAACGATGGAACCGGTGCGTTGCGACCGGGGGTTGCGATTCGTGCCCACGCAGACGATCGACTCGGCGCAGCCTTGCGACCTGCTGGTCGTGCCGGGCGGGCCGGGCACGGATGATGCCATCGTCGACCCGGATTGGGTGGCGTTTACCCGCCAGCAGGGCCAGGCCGCGAAGTACCTGTTCGGCATCTGCACGGGTTCTCTGCTGCTGGGCGCGGCCGGCCTGTTGCGGGGCAAGCGGGCGTCCAGCCATTGGCGGGCGCGGGAACTGCTGTCCCGTTTCGGGGCCACGCCGAGCGACGAGCGCCTGTGCGTGGATGGCAACGTGTTCACGGCCGGCGGCGTGACGTCGGGGATCGACATGGGGTTGAAGGTGGTGGCGGCGCTTTGCGGCGAGGACGTCGCCAAGCTGATCCAGTTGCAGATCGAATACGACCCGAAGCCGCCGTTCCCGGGCGGCACGCCGAAGACGTCGGACCCGGCGATCGTGGAACGCTATCTGGCGATGTCGCAGGCGCGTTTCGAGCGCCGCCGCGCGGCGGTGGACCGGGCGGCGGCGGCCTTACCCTGACCGCGCCGCGCCTGCATCACTTCCCGAAGGCGAACGAGGCAGCGTCCACGTCGGCCGCCTGCGCGGGCGACGGGACGGCGCCGTCTTCCAGCAGTTCCGCCGGGTCCAGCCCCTTCGTCAGCTCCAACGCCTGGCGCTCGAACAGGCGCCGGTACAGGCCGCCCTTCAGGCGGATCAACGCGTCATGGCTGCCTTCCTCGATCACGCGGCCATGGTCCATCACCAAGAGGCGGTCCAGCGCGCGGACCGTCGACAGGCGGTGCGCCACGACCAGCGTCGTGCGGCCTTCCATCAGGCGGTCCATCGCGCGCTGGATCAGCACCTCGCTTTCGCTGTCCAGGCTGGACGTGGCTTCGTCCAGGATCAGGATGGGCGCGTCGGCCAGGAATGCGCGCGCAATGGCCACGCGCTGGCGTTCGCCGCCGGACAGCTTGACGCCGCGTTCGCCCACCAGCGTGTCGTAGCCCTTGGGCAGCGCCATGATGAAGTCATGCGCGCTGGCCAGCCGGGCCGCCTGCTCGATGTCGGCCTGCGACGCGCCGGGCCGCGCGTACGCGATGTTCTCCGCCAGCGTCCGGTGAAACAGCACGGGCTCCTGCTGCACGATCGCGATCTGGCTGCGCAGCGACGCCTGCTTTACCTGGGCGATGTCCTGCCCGTCGATGGTGATGCGCCCGCCATTCACGTCGTACAGGCGCTGGATCAGCTTGATGAACGTGGTCTTGCCGGAGCCGGAGTGGCCGACCAGGCCCACGCGTTCGCCGGGCGCGATCCGCACCGAGAACCGGTCGTACAGCGCGGTGTGGTGCGACCCGTAGCGGAACGTCACGTCCTCGAAGCGGATCTCGCCCGCCGTCACGGCGATGGCGCCCGCGCCTGGCCGGTCTTCCACGCCAAGCGGCTGCTTTTCCAGCGACACCAGTTCCTCCATGTCGTTGACGGACCGCTGCAGGTTGCGGATGTGCATGCCGACGTCGCGCAGATAGCCCTGCAGGACGAAGAACATGGTCAGCGTGAACGTGATGTCGCCCACGCTGGCCTGGTTGCGCGACCACAGCAGCAGCGACGCGCCCAGGATGGACGCCTGCATGGCCACCAGCATCGCGCCCTGGATGCCGCCGTTAAACGTGGCGCGGATCCAGGTGCGGCGCGTGCGCCGGCGCCACTTGTCGATGACCCGGTCAAGGCGCGCTTCCTCACGGGTTTCCGCGCCAAAGGCCTTGACCACCGCGTTGCAGCTGACGGCGTCGGCCAGCGCGCCGCCCATGCGCGTGTCCCAGGCGTTGCCCAGGCGCGCCGCCGGGGCAACATAAGCCAGCGACAGCGTGGCGGTGACGGCGATGTACAGCACCGACCCCAGGCCCACCACCAGCCCCATCAGCGGCCAGTGCGCGCCCAAGAGGGCGGTAGCGCCCACCAGCATGACGACCGACGGCAGCAGCGCCACCAGCAGCGTGTCGTTCAAGAGGTCCACCGCCCACATGCCGCGCGTGATCTTGCGCACCGTCGAGCCGGCGAAGCTGTTGGCATGCCAGTCGGTGGAAAACCGCTGCACGCGGTAGAACGCGTTGGAGGCGATGCCGTTCATCATCTTCAGCGTGAAGGAGATGATGTTCTGGAAGACGGCCTGGCGCAGCAGCGTGCCGCCCACGCCCAGCGCGACCAGCAGCCAGAAGGCCGTGATGGCAGCGTTCCAGGCAAGCTGGTCGCCGGCTGCGCCCGACGCCACCGCGTCGACCAGCCGGCCGGCGTACATCGGCGTCAGCACGTCGGCCACGGCGGACAGCAGGGCCAGCGCAACAATGACCACGATGCGCAAGGGTTGCCGGCCCCAATAACGGAAGGTAAAGCCCAGGACATCCTTGAAGGCCTGTCCTCGAAAGTCGATTTTTTTTCTAGCCATTGCCATGGTCTGGCGGGACGAACGCGCCAGGTTCCTTGTAAGGAAAGAGGGGAAAACACGCCGGGCGCCTGTTGGGCGCTGGCCACTGCGTTCAAGGGTTCAGATAGGCACGGCGGACCGGTCGCCAGATACGGAACTGGCGACGGGGCCGCGCGGGCGACGACTTAATGGCGTCGCGGGGACACGCGCGGGACGGCGTTCGGCATGGGGTACATCATGCAGCCTCCCTGTCGGTGGGTGAGGGGGGAAAAAGGAATGGGCAACGGCCCGAATTGCCGATTCTATCGAAGTGATGTAGGCGAATCAACGGGCCGTGCTGGGGGACGGAATGGGCTGTCGGTTTTTATCAACGCGGCGCTAGCCGGCCTGCGATGCCGCGGCCGCGTAGCCGCCCTGATGGCTTGCCAGCCGCGCATACACGCCTTGCTTGCGCAGCAGCTGATCGTGCGTGCCGGACTCGGCCAGCGTGCCGCGGTCCAGCACCAGGATCAGATCGGCGTCGCGGATGGTGGACAAACGATGGGCAATCACGAGCGTCGTGCGGTGGCGCATCAGCACGTCCAGCGCGCCGCGCACCTGCATTTCCGACAGCGTGTCCAGGTGCGAGGTGGCCTCGTCCAGAATCAGCACCGGCGCGTTTTTCAGGAAGGCGCGGGCGATCGAGATGCGTTGGCGCTGGCCGCCCGACAACTGCATGCCGCGTTCGCCAACGCGCGTGGCCAGGCCCTCGGGCAAGCGCTTGACGAAGTCGCCCAGCGCCGCGTGTTCCAGCGCGCGCATCAGGTCTTCGCGGCTGGCCTCGGGGCGGGCCAGCCGGATATTGCCTTCGAGCGTGTCGTTGAACAGGTAGGTGTCCTGCGTCACCAGCGCCACGCGCTCGCGCAGGCCGTCGAGCCTAAGCTGCCGCACGTCCACGCCGTCCAGCTTGACCGCGCCTTCCCGCGGGTCCCAGAAGCGCAACAGCAGACTGGCCACCGTGCTCTTGCCGGCGCCCGAGGCGCCCACGATCGCCACGGTGGCGCCGGCCGGCACGGTGAAGCTGAGGTCGTGCAGGGTGTCCTGGCGCTTGCCGGGATAGGCAAAACTGACGCGATCGAAGGCGAGCGACAGGCCGTGCGCCGCGACCGGCGCGGGCAGGGGGCCGTCCACGACCGGTTCGGGTTCGTTGGCGACCACGTGCAGGCGGCGCGTGGCGGCGATGGTGTCAGCCAGTTGCCGGCTGACCTGCGAGATCTCCGACACGGGCAGGAACGTGGCCAGCGCAATCAGCACCAGCAGGGGCAGCATGCCGGCGGACAGCGCGCCCGCTTGCACCTGCAACGCGCCCACGACCGCCACGGCAAGGCCGCCCAGACCCATCGCGGTTTCGAACCAGGCGGTCTGGCGCGACAGGTCGCGCAGAATGGCAAGACGCCGCTCGCGGTAATGGTCGGCGACCTTCAGGAACTGGTCCCGGCGCCGGCCGGTGGCCTGGAAGGCGGTCAAGTCCGCAAGACCCTGGATGGTGTCGGTGGTGTGGGCGCTCATTTCGCCCAACGCCTGGCGCGCCTTGTCGCCCAGGGCGTCCACGCGCTGGCGGCCGCGCACCGGCGACAGCAGCGCGTAGGCCAGGAAGGGCAGCAGCGCCAGCGCGACTGGCCAGCTGTAAAACCCCAGAAAGCCAAGCACGGACAGCGGCACCAGTACCGACACAATGGCCGGCGCGATGGTGTGCGCGTAGAAATACTCCACCATCTCCACGTCTTGGGTGGCCAGCGCCACCAGGTCGCCGGAGCGGCGCTGCAGCAGATAGGCGGGCGCCAGCCGTTCGAGCTTGTCGTAGAGCTTGACGCGCATGTCGGCAAGCAGCTGATAGGCCATTGCGTGCGCCAGCCACGATTCGAGCCAGTGGAAAAGGGCGGCCAGCGGCGCGGCGATCAAGAGGCCAGCGACAAGCGCGCCGGTCTCGCGGCCATCGCGGATGGCGGCCACGATCAGGGCGCTGAACACGCCCACGCCGATGAAGGCGGCAACGCGCGCCACGCCCAGCAGGATGGTCGCAATCAGCGTGCCGCGCCACGGCCGCACCACCGACAACAGCGTGCCCAGCGTGGCGCGCCAGCCGACCTGTTCGGCGTCGGCGTCCAGCGAGCGCAGGGCGGGGCCCTGGCCGTTGCCGTCGTCCGGGACGGCGGCCCGTGCCGTGTCGGGCCGCGCGGCGGGCGTCGTGCCCGCGGCGGGATTCCGATGCGCGGCGGCCTGTTCGTGCATCAGCCGGTGGTACAGCCCGCCTTGGCGCATCAGCGCGGCATGGGGTCCCGATTCCGCCACGCGGCCCTGGTCCAGGACCAGGATGCGGTCGGCGCCGATCACGCTGGCCAGGCGGTGGGCCAGAATGAGTGTCGTGCGGCCGGCCATCAGACGGTCAAGCGCCTGCTGGATCAGCGCCTCGTTCTCGGTGTCCACCGACGACAGCGCCTCGTCCAGGATCAGGATGGGCGCATCGCGCAGCAGGGCTCGGGCGATCGCCACGCGCTGGCGCTGGCCGCCCGACAATTGCAGGCCGCGTTCGCCGATGCGCGTGGCGTAGCCGTCGGGCAGCGCCATGATGAAGTCGTCGATGTTGGCGGCGCGCGCGGCCGCGCGCACTTCGTCCTGGGTGGCGTCTGGGCGGCCCAGCCGCAGGTTGTCGTCGATGGTGCCGTGAAACAGCGTGATGTCCTGGCTGACCAGCGCAAAGTGCGACAGCAGGAACTGCGTGTCCAGCGTATTGATGTCGTGTCCGCCGACCCGCACCACGCCGCCTTGCGGCACGCATTCGCGCAGCAGCAGCCGCACGATGGTGGACTTGCCTGCGCCGCTGGGGCCGACCACGCCAACGCGCTCGCCCGCCGCGATGCGAAATACCAGGCCCTGGTGGGTAGCGCGTTCGGGCGTATACGAAAACGCCACGTCGTCGAATTCGATGGTGGGCGCCAGGCGGGCGGCGCCCGTTTGCCCGGCGCCCGCTTGCCCGGCGGTGTCCGGGGCGGGCGTCAGCGGTTGCGCGTCCATCAGCGCGTGGATGCTGGCGGCGGCCGATTGGCCCAGCATGCCCCGGTGCAGCACCGCGCGCAGGTCACGCAGCGGCCGGAAGATCTCGGTGCCTGCCATCAGCACGATCAACAGCGCCTCGACGCTCATGTCGCAGCGGCGACGCGCCACGCGCCCAGCGTCAGCGCCAGGGCGGCGCCCAGCGCCACGCCCAGGTCACTGATGCCGCGCGTCAGCAGGCTGACGGACAGCACCCAGAAGGTGTTGTCCGACAGGCTGCGCGCGCGGGCCGCCAGCCATTCGCCCCAGGCCTTGCCCTGGCCATACGACTTGAGCGTGGGCAGGCCCTGCACGGCGTCCAGGAATTCTTCGCCAAATTCGTTCAGCGACCGGCTGCGCGCCAGGCTGGCGCGCCGGTCCAGCA
>JAEYVD010000124.1 GCA_023432075.1 Pseudomonadota bacterium
GGCCAGCCGGCCGTCCCGACGTTTGTTTTTATGCCCGGGAATATTCATGCGCGATCAAGTTCTGTCCCTGCGTCCCCTGATTGTGGCCACTGGCCTGGCGCTAGCCGCCCTCACGGCCCCCGCTCACGCTTTTTCCGACGATGAAGCCCGCAAGGCCATCCTGGATTTGCGCCAGCAGGTGCAGCAGCAGAACGAGCAAAGCCAGCGCGCCAAGCTGCAACTGGCCGACCAGATCCAATCCCTGCAGCAGGAAATCGCCCAGCTGCGCGACCAGCTTGAACTGGTGTCGCGCCAGCAACCGAGCGCCAAGCCGGGCGGCGCCGCGCCGGGTAGCGCGAATCCCCCGGGCGCCTCTGCCGGCGATCCCCAGGAACAGACCGCCTATGACGGCGCGATGGACCTGTTCCGCAAGGGCCAATACAAGGAAGCCGCCGAATCGCTGGCCGCCTTCACCGCGCTTTATCCCAACAGCCAGCTCGCGCCCAGCGCCCAGTTCTACCAGGGCAGCAGCCGCTACGCGTTGAAGGACTTCAAGGGCACCATCGAGCAACTGAATGCCATGGTGCAGAAATCGCCGGACAACGCCCGCGCGCCGGATGCCCTGCTGATCATCGCGGGCAGCCAGATCGAACTGAACAACCGCGCCGGCGCCAAGGCCACCTTGCAGCGCATCGTGCGCGACTACCCCACCACGCCGGCCGCCAACACGGCCAAGAGCCGGCTGCAACTGCTGCAGTAATGCGGCACGCCGCAAGCGCGGCAGGCGCTTACCGCCAGATTCTTCGCCGCCGGGCGGGGCTGATTGCCCTGCTGCTGGCGGCGATTCTGTTTGCACTGCTGATCGACTTCACCGTGGGCCCGTCCGGCCTGCCCTGGCGCGCGCTCTGGCAGACGCTTGCCGCGCCGGGCGACGCCGATCCGACCTATCGCGTGATTGTCTGGGACATCCGCCTGCCGTCGGCCCTGATGGCGGCGCTGGTGGGCATGGCGCTGGGCCTGGCGGGCGCCGAGATGCAGACCATCCTGAACAATCCCCTCGCCAGCCCGTTCACCCTGGGCGTGTCGTCGGCGGCGGCGTTTGGCGCCTCGCTGGCGATCGTGCTCCAGTTCGGGCTGCCGGGCGTTCCCGCCGGCTGGCTGATTGCCGCCAACGCCTTTCTGTTTGCGCTGCTGGCAGCGCTGCTGCTGGACGCCGTGGCCCGCTGGGGCGGCATGAACACATCGGGCGTCGTGCTGTTCGGCATCGCCATGGTGTTCACCTTCAATGCGTTGGTGTCGCTGGTGCAGTTCACCGCCAGCGCCGAAGCCTTGCAGAACCTGGTGTTCTGGACAATGGGCAGCCTGGCGCGATCCAGTTGGACGACCGTGGGCGTACTGGCGCTGGCGTTCGCGGTGGCATTACCGCTGGCCATGCGGCAATCCTGGAAGCTGACCGCGTTGCGGCTGGGCGAGGACCGCGCCGCCAGCTTTGGCGTGGACGTGCGCCGCGTGCGCGTGTCGGCGCTGGCGCGCGTGAGTCTGCTGTCGGCGTTGGCCGTGGCCTTTGTCGGCACGATCGGCTTCATCGGGCTGGTCGCGCCGCACATCGCGCGCCGCCTCTTTGGTGAAGACCACCGCTTCTATTTGCCGGGCAGCGCCCTGGTAGGCGCGGTGATCCTGTCGCTGGCGTCCATCGCATCCAAGAATCTCGTGCCCGGCGTGGTGGTGCCCGTGGGCATCGTGACCGCGCTGGTGGGGATTCCCTTCTTCGTTTCCGTCGTGCTGCGCAGGCAATTGCCATGACGAAGCCCGCTCTCATTCCCGCCCCTGCCGGCCTGGCGGTCCAGGCGCTTTCGGCCGGTTACGGGCGCGAAGACGTGCTGCACGATCTGACGATCCCCGCGCTTGCCGCGGGCCAGGTAACCGCGCTGCTGGGCCCGAACGGCAGCGGCAAGTCCACGTTGCTCAAGGCGCTTGCCGGCTTGGTGCACCCCCGCGCGGGCAGCGCGGCGCTGGACGGGCTGGACCTCACGCGCCTGGACCACGCCGAGCGCGCACGCCACGTGGTGTACTTGCCTCAAAGCTTGCCCGCAGCCGTGCACCTGCGCGTGTTCGAGTCCGTGCTGGTCGCGGCCCGCGCCAGCGATGCGGCGGCGCGCCCCGGGGATCTGCAGGCCATCGACCAGTTGCTGGCGCGGCTGGGCATCGCGCATCTGGCCCTGCACTACCTGGACGCGCTATCTGGCGGGCAAAAACAATTGGTGGGGCTGGCGCAGGCGCTGATCCGCCACCCGCGCGTGCTGCTGCTGGACGAGCCGCTATCGGCCCTGGATCTGAATTACCAGTTTCACGTCATGCGCCTGCTGCAGCAGGAAACGCGTGAGCATGGGCTGATCAGCCTCATTGTGCTGCACGACCTGAACGTGGCCCTGCAGCATGCCGACCAGGCAGTGATGATCCATGAAGGGAGGCTGCACGCCGCTGGGCCGCCGGCCGACGTCATCACGCCCGACGCGCTGGCTGCCGTCTATGGCGTGCAGGCGCGCGTGGAGGCGTGCTCGAAAGGCCGCCGGCAGGTGCTGATCGACGGACTTCAGGCGCAACCGGGCTGAACCGCGCAGCCCGGCACGAGCAAGCTCAGGCGCGCTGCGCCACGTCCGCGACGGGCGCGCCCGTCATGTCCGCCAGCTGGGCCGGCGTCAGGTTGAACACGGTATGCGGATGGCCGGCGGCGGCCCACAGACTTTCGTAATTGAAGAGGTCCGCGTCCAGCAGCATGACCGGTTTGACGGCGTGGCCGATAGGGCAGACGCCGCCGATGGCGTAGCCGGTCATGTCGCGCACGAAGCGCGCATCGGCCTTGGCCAGTTCGCCGACCTGCGCCGCAACCTTGGCTTCGTCCACGCGGTTGGCGCCACTGGCGATGACGAGCACCGGCGCATTGTCGGTGGCGCGCCGGAAGATGATGGACTTGGCGATCTGGGCGACTTCGCAGCCCAGCCCCGCGGCCGCCTCGGCCGAGGTCTTGCCCGTCTGGGGCAGCACCACCACGGGTTTGTCATGCCCTATTTCCACGAGCAGGCGCGCGACGCGCTGGGCGGATTCCGGCAAGGCGGCGATGGATTCTGGCGACATCGTTGAAGACTCCGTTCAAGAAAAACGGCCCGCGCGCCGACGGCGCCGGCGGACCGCAGACGAGTGTATCAGCGTCCGGCGGGACCGCCGCGCCGTGATGCCGGGCTAGAATGCGGACCTGGCTTCACGTCCCGATCTTCATGCGTTCCGAACCCGTTTTGCCTTTGCAGACCGCGCCCATCGGCGGTTATGCCATGTCCTACACCGAGTACGGCAGCGGCACGCCGCTGGTTCTGGTGCACGGCTCCCTGTCCGACAGCCGCTACTGGAAGTCGCAGATGGCGCCGCTCGGGCGTTCGTTCCGGGTGCTGGCCGTGTGCCTGCGCCGCTATTGGCCCGAGACCTGGGACGGCGAAGGCGGCGGCTTTTCGGTCGAGCAGCACGCCAGCGACGTGCTGGAATTCATCGACACGGTGGCAGGCGGCCCGGCTCATCTGGTGGGCCATTCGCGCGGCGGGCGCGTCGCCCTGGAAGCCGCCCTGCGACAGCCGCAATCGTTGCGCAGTCTTACGCTGGCGGATCCCGGCCTGCAGCTGCCCGGCTGCGCCGACGAACGCGGGGGCTTTCGCCAACGCGCCCTGACGCTGATCCGTCAAGGCGATATCGAAGAAGGCCTGGCGCTGTTCGTGGACACGGTGACCGGCCCCAACACCTGGCAGCGCATGGTGCCGTGGTTCAAGGAGATGGTGCGCGACAACGTCGGCACGCTCTTCGGACAGGTGGACGAACGGCCGGACACCCTGACGCCCGAGCAGATCGGCGGCGTGACGATGCCGGTGCTGCTGATCGGCGGCGCGCTGAGCCCGGCGCCCTAT
>JAEYVD010000153.1 GCA_023432075.1 Pseudomonadota bacterium
TCGCTGGAGTGATGCCGCAAGGGCCGCAGGCTCCCGGACCGTTGCCGCGCGGCTGCGCGGCGCGGGTCCGGGCGCGCTTCAGCCGCCCACCGCAAGCCCTTCGCGGCGCGGATCCGCGCCGCCTTCCAGTCCCTTGGCGTCAATGACGATGCCGTGGATGCCGCTGGGAAACTCGGTGATCCGCACGGGGTGTCCCATGCGCTCAAGCTCTGGCGCCAGCGCTTCCAACGCCGTGCCCTTCTCCAGTTCGGTTTCCTTGTTGCGGCTGCCCATGTTGGGCAAGTCGATCGCCGACTGGATGTCCAGATTCCAGTCCAGCACGCCCACCAGCGTCTTGGCGACGTAGTTGATGATGGCGCTGCCGCCCGGCGAGCCCACCAGCAAGTACGGCTTGCCCTCCTTGAGCACCATCATCGGCGCCATCGAGCTGCGCGGCCGCTTGCCCGGTTCGATGCGATTGGCCACGAGCCGGCCTTCGGGGTCCTTGAACGACGACGAAAAATCGGTCATCTCGTTGTTCAGCAGAAAGCCCCGGACGAAGATCTTGCTGCCGAATTCGCTTTCGATCGTGGTCGTCATGGTCAGGGCGTTGCCCTGCGCATCGACCGCCACCAGGTGGCTGGTGGACGGCAGCTCCAGTGCGTTGTCCTTGCCCAGCGTCAGCAGCTTGTCCTCGGGATCGCCAGGCAGCGCCACCTTCATGCTGCGATCCGGCTGGATCAAAGCGCCGCGCGCGCGCAAGTAAGCCGGGTCCAGCAAGGCGCGCACCGGCACGCGCACGAAGTCGGGGTCGGCCACGTAAAAATCGCGGTCGGCAAACGCCAGCCGGCCGGCTTCCGAGAAATAGTGCACGGCCTGCACCGTGCCGGGTGCATAGCGGCCAAGGGGGAATTGCTCCAACTCGCCCAACATCTGCAACACGGCGATGGGCCCGCTGCTGGGCGGCCCCATGCCGCACAGCTGGTAGCCGCGGTACGCGCCGCACACCGGATCGCGCGTCTTGGCGCGATAGTCCGCCAGATCCTTCAAAGCAAGGTCGCCGGGCTTCTCGTGGCCCTGCACCGCCGCCACGATGTCGCGCGCGATGTCGCCCTGGTAGAAGGCGTCGGCGCCCTGCGAGGCCACGGCGCGCAGGGTGCGCGCGAACGCCGGATTCTTCAGCACGTGGCCCACGGGCCACGGCGTGCCGTCCGGCGCGTAGAAGTACGCGGCGGCGGCGGCCTGTTGCGGCAGCGCCTTGTTGCCGGCCAGCAGCGCGTGCAGGCGCGGCGACACCGCAAAGCCCGATTCCGCCAGTTCGATGGCCGGCTGGAACAGATCGGCCCAGGGCAGCTTGCCCTGCGCCTTGTGCGCCAGTTCCAGCCCGCGCAAGAGGCCGGGCACGGCGACCGACATGCCGTTGTTGACGGCCTGCGCAAAGGGCAGCGGCTTGCCGTCCGCATCCAGGAAGCGGTCGGGCCGCGCCGCCGCGGGCGCGGTCTCGCGGCTGTCGTACGTGCGGATCTGGCCGTCCGCCGCCAAATACACCACCATGAAGGCGCCCCCGCCGATGCCGGACGATTGCGGCTCGACCAGATTGAGCACCAGCTGGGTGGCGATGGCGGCGTCGACCACGCTGCCGCCGCGCCGCAGCATCGCTTCGCCCGCGCGGCTGGCAAGGGGATTGGCGGACACCATCATGAAATGCGGCGCGCGCACGAGCTCGCGCTTCTGGACGCCGCTGGCGGCTTCGGGATTCAGGTCTTCTGCCGCGGGCGTGCGCGCCCAGCTGGCGGATGCGAACGGCAAGCCGGCGATGGCGGCGGCGAGCAGCAGGGCGGCGTGGCGGCGTAGGCGCATGGAAAGCTCCGGTGATCGCCGGACGTCCGGCAGGCGTCCATGATAGTCAAAGGTCCACGCGGCTGCCCATGCGCGCCTTACGGCTTAGAATCGCGGTTTACGGATCACCAGAGCCCCCGTTTGCGCCATGCGCCTGCGCCACATCGAGATATTCGAAGCGATCCGCCGCACCGGATCCCTGACCGAAGCCGCCGCCGCGCTGCACATTTCCCAGCCGGCCGCCAGCAAGCTGCTGGCGCATGCCGAAAGCCAGCTTGGCTTCAAGCTGTTTGACCGGGTGAAGGGCCGGCTGGTCGCCACGCGCGAGGCAGAAATCCTGACGCCCGAGATCGCGCGGCTGAATCAGGACCTGAGCAGTGTGCGCCGGCTGGCCGCCAACCTGCGCGACCGGCCCAACGGCCACCTGCGCCTGGGTTGCGCGCCCGCGCTGGGACTTGGCCTGCTGCCCGGCGTCGTGCGCGACAGCCGCGACGCGCAGCCCGGCATCACGTTCGATATCCATACGCATCACAGCGCCGAGCTGGTGCAGGGGCTGCTGACGCGCGAACTGGATCTGGCCATCACGTTCGATACCAACGACTATCCCGGCCTCACGCGCATGGGGCTGGGGCACACCGAGCTCGTGCACCTGAGCCGCCGCGCCGCGCAGGGTCCGCTGCGATTGTCGGCGCTGTCGGAAGCGAGAGGCGCCGCAGCGGCGGGGTCCACCTCGGCAGGCGAGACGCTGATCGTGCTGGACGCCAACGACGCCTCCGGCGCGTTGCTGCAATTGGCGCTGGACGCCCAGGGCCTGGCGCCGCAGGTCGCCATCCAGGTGCAGACGCATTACGTGGCCTGCGCGCTGGTGGACGCGGGATGCGGCGACGCCATCGTCGACGCCATCACCGCGCAGGCCATGCTGCGTCCCGGCATGACCCTGCGCCGCCTGGAACCCGCGCTGCGCGTGCCGATCAGCATCATGACGCGCAACCAGGATCCGCTTTCCGCCCTGCACCGCGACCTGATCGAGCGCCTGCGCACGGCCTGCGCCGCATTAATGGAAGGACTGGAAGCGCGGGGCTGATCTCCGGGTCTGATGTCCGGGTCTGAACGCGGGGTCTTAATTCCGAATCTGCGCCCCTACGCTGAACCGCGCAGTCCAGCCGCAAAGCACAACGGGCGCCCGAAGGCGCCCGTTGCAATGTCGTCTGGGGCAGACCAGCCTGCCCCGCGCGGCATCAGTCCAGCTTGATGTTCTGCTTCTTCACGACGTCCTGGGCCCAGTCGAACTGTTCCTGGATTTCCTTGGCGAACTCTTCCGGCGTGTTGCCCGACGGCGCCGAGCCTTGCTCGTCCAGCGCCTTGATGACCTTCGGGTCCTTCAGGGCCACGACGGCGGCATCACGCAGCTTGTTCACGACTTCCATCGGCGTGCCCTTGGGCGCCAAGAGGCCATACCAGACGGGCTGGTTCAGCACCGGGTAGCCGGCGTCCTTGAAGGTCGGCACGCCCTTGACCGCGGCGATCTGCTCGGGCCAGGCGATGGCCATGGCGTTCAGCTTGCCGGCCTGGATCTGCGGCATCGACGACGGCAGGTTGTCGAACAGGATTTCGATCTGGCCGCCAACGGCATCGGCCAGTGCCGGACCCGAACCCTTGTAGGGCACGTGCACGATGTCGGTGCCGGTGGCCATCTTGAACGATTCGCCCATCAGGTGCAGCACGCCGCACGTGCCCGAGCTGCCGTACGAGTACTTGCCCGGGTTCTTCTTCAGCTCTTCGATGAAGCCCTTGAAGTCCTTGGCGGGGAACTTGGGGTTCACGGCCACGACGTTGGCGGTGTTGGCGAAGTTGGTGACCGGCTGGAAGTCCTTGATCGGATCGTACGGCAGGTCCTTCGGACGGCAGGCGGGGTTCACGGCCATCGTGGAGACGGTGGCGATGGACAGCGTGTAGCCGTCGGCCGGCGCACGCGCGGCTTCGGCCGCACCGATGGCGCCGCCCGCGCCGCCCTTGTTTTCAACGACCATGGGCTGGCCAAGTTCCTGGCTCATGCGCTGCGTCACGAGGCGCGCAATGATGTCGGTGGAACCGCCAGGCGCGAACGGAACGATCACGCGGATGGCCTTGCTGGGGTACTTGTCTGCGGCGTGCGCGACCGAAACGCCCAACGTGCCGGCGGCGCCGGTAGCAAGGGCGATGGCCACTGCCAGGGAGCGGACCTTATTCATAGATGTGTTTCCTCCAAGATTGCGAGCCCGTGTGTAGACGGACCGTTGTGTGTTGTGTCCGCCTGTAGACGGAACAGCAGATAACGGTGCGGGCGCATTGCTTGTGCGCAGCTGTCTGAGCTGCATTTATAGGTTGCTTGTGGCACACGCGCCCGCCAGAATGTCGGAGAATAGCAGCAAACGCTTACACCCGCATAGCGCGCCGATCCCGCCTGGCGCTGGACAAGAATCCCCCTCTCCCATGTCTGTGGCATTCCTGGTTTTCCCCGATTTCATGCTGGTCGCGCTGGGTTGGGCGCTACGTCACAAACTAGGTTTCTCACGCGAATTCTTCGCCGGCACCGAACGCCTCGTCTACTTCGTGCTGTTTCCCGCATTGCTGTTCCAGGCGATCCTGCGCACGCCGATCACGGCGGGCAACGCGGCGCTGCTGCTGCAGGCTTCTGCCGCGGTCGTGGCCGCGGGCGTGGCGATGGCGTGGCTGGCGGGCCTGGTCCTGCGGCCCTCGTCGATCGGGCTCGCCTCGTCGGCGCAATGCGGGTACCGCTTCAACACCTACATCGGCCTGGCCTTGTCGGCCAGCCTGGCGGGCACGCAGGGCCAGACCGTCATGGCGCTGATCGTCGGCTTTGCGGTGCCCATGGCCAACGTCGCGGCCGTGTACGGCCTGGCGCGGCACAGCGGCGGCAACCTGCTGCGCGAACTGGCGCGCAATCCGCTGGTGATCTCCACGCTGCTCGGCCTGGCCTGCAATCTGGCGGGCCTGCAGCTACCCGGTGCCGTCGACACCGTGCTCGCGCGGCTGGGCGCCGCGGCGATTGCGCTGGGCATCCTCTGCGTGGGCGCCAGCCTGGCATGGGAAGGCGGCAAAGGCTACGGATCCCTGATTGCCTGGATGCTGGCCGTCAAGCTCGTCGCGCTGCCCGCGGTCGCGCTGCTGGTGGCGCACCTGCTCGGCCTGCCGCCGCTGGAAGCACGCATGCTGCTGCTCTTCGCGGCGCTGCCCACCGCCTCGGCGGCCTACGTGCTCGCGATGCGCATGGGCGGCGACGGCCGCATGGTGGCCGTGCTGATCTCGCTGGGCACCTTGTTCTCGGCCGTCACGATCCCGCTGTGGCTGCTGCTGGCCGGCGGCTGATCTTTCCCCCAAAAAAATGGCCGCCCCGGCAAGGGCGGCCATCTCATGCGGGTGGCGCAAGCCGGTTCAAGAAGGCTTGTGCGCGTTCGTCATCGAGCCCGGCACCACCCATTCGGCAAACTGCGCTTCGGTCACATAGCCCAGCGCCAGCGCCGATTCCTTCAGCGACAGGCCTTCCTTGTGCGCCTTCTTGGCGATCTGCGCGGCCTTGTCGTAGCCAATGTGCGGATTCAGCGCGGTCACCAGCATCAGCGAACGATCAACCAGTTCGGCAATGCGCTCGTGGTTGGGCTCGATGCCCGCGGCGCAATGCTTGTCGAAGCTGGCCATGCCGTCCGTCAAAAGTCGCACCGACTGCAGGAAGTTGTGGATCACCAACGGCTTGTAGACGTTCAGCTCGAAGTTGCCGCTGGCGCCGCCGATGTTGATCGCCACGTCGTTGCCCAGGACCTGCGCGGCCAGCATCGTGATGGCTTCGCACTGCGTCGGGTTGACCTTGCCCGGCATGATCGAGCTGCCCGGCTCGTTCTCGGGGATGCTGATCTCGCCCAGCCCCGAACGCGGACCGCTCGACAGCCAGCGCACGTCGTTGGCGATCTTCATGAGGCCGGCCGCCAGCGACTTCAGCGCGCCGTGCGCAAACAGCAGCGCCTCGTGCGAGGCGAGCGCCTGGAATTTGTTGGGCGCCGAGACGAATGCCGTGCCGGTGGCGTGGGCCAGATCGGCCGACACCTTGGCGCTGAATTGCGGATGCGCGTTCAGGCCCGTGCCCACCGCGGTGCCGCCGATGGCCAGCTGGTGCAGGCCCGGCAGCGTGGCGCGGATCTGCTGCTCGGCCAGATCGAGCTGGGCCACGTAGCCCGAGAGTTCCTGGCCCAGCGTCAGCGGCGTGGCGTCCTGCAGGTGGGTGCGGCCGATCTTGACGATGTCATAGAACGCGGCGCTCTTTTCCGCCAGCGTGGCGCGCAGCGCCTTCAGCGACGGCAGCAGGCGGTGCTCGACCTCGACGGCGGCCGCCACGTGCATGGCGGTCGGGAACGTGTCGTTGGAAGACTGCCCGCGGTTGACGTGATCGTTCGGGTGCACCTTGCGCGCTTCGCCGCGCTCGCCGCCCAGGAGTTCCGAGGCGCGGTTGGCCAGCACCTCGTTCATGTTCATGTTGCTCTGCGTGCCCGATCCGGTCTGCCAGACCGACAGCGGAAACTCGTTGGGCCACTTGCCCGCGACGACTTCGTCGGCGGCACGCATGATCGCGTCGGCGATCTGCGGATCCAGCTCGCCCAGGTCGGCATTGACCTTGGCCGCGGAACGCTTTAGCCGCGCCATCGCATTGACCAGCGGCTCCGGCATCTTTTCGGTGGAGATCGCGAAGAAATGCAGCGAGCGCTGCGTCTGGGCCCCCCACAGATGGTCTTGCGGCACCTCGATGGGGCCAAAGGTGTCTTTTTCGATGCGGGTCTTCATGGCGCGTACAACTCCGTGGCGGCGTCAGTCGCGGGCGGCGGGAAGCCGTCGGTCACGACATATTGAGAATAAAAATCAGTTATAGGTTAGCAGAAACCCGCATTCCTATAATTGCTCCAAACTGTGCTCCGATCCTCGTTTTTTACCACTCGTCCCGCGCCATGTCCGCCCCCCTTGCCACCCTGACTCTGCACCTGCCCGACGAAGCCGCCACCGAGGCGCTCGCGCGCCAGTTGGCGCCGATGGTCACCGGCGCCAAAACCGGCCTGCCAGGCGCATGTATTCATCTCCGAGGTGACCTTGGGGCAGGAAAAACGGCCTTCTCCAGGGCATTGTTGCGTGAAAGCGGCATCACAGGCCGAATCAAGAGTCCAAGCTACGCCCTGCTTGAATCCTATAAACTTTCTAACTTATACTTCTATCACCTTGATTTTTATAGATTTAGTGATTCGCGCGAATGGTTGGACGCAGGATTTCGGGATTTACTGCGTGACGATGCGGTCGTTTTGATCGAATGGCCGGAGCGGGCAGAAGGTCTTTTGCCCCCGCCGGACCTGCTGATCTGCCTTGCCTATGCAGGCGACGGACGTGACGCCACCCTGACCGCGTACACCGCCCGAGGACAAACATGGTTGAACGCGATTGTCCCCCCGCCCCTGACGGCGCCCTCCCCTCGGCAGGCGCCACCCGCCGACGCCTGATCAGCGTCGCCGCCACGCTGCTCGTCCTGCCGGTCGTGCCGCGGCTGGCGCAGGCCGCCACGATCCTGGCCGTACGGACCTGGCCTGCCGACGAATACACCCGCGTCACGCTGGAACTGGACAGCGAACTCAAGGCTGAACAGTTCACGCTGGAAAATCCCCACCGCCTGGTGGTCGACATCGAGGGACTGACCCTCAGCGCGGCCTTGAACGACCTGGTCTCCAAGGTCCGGCCCGACGATCCCTACATCCAGAGCCTGCGCGTGGCGCAGAACCGCCCGAACGTGGTGCGGCTGGTGTTCGATCTGAAGCAGCCCGTGGCGCCGCAGGTGTTCACGCTCAAGCCCGTCGCCGACTACCAGTACCGTTTGGTGCTGGACCTGTACCCCAAGATTGCCCAGGATCCGCTGATCGCGATCCTGAACAAGTCCAGCGGTCCTGATGTGGACGATCCGCTGGCGCGCATCCTGGAAGACATCCAACGCAACCCGGTGACCCGCGCGGATCCGCCCGAGCCGCCCCGCGTGCGTGGCCAGCAGCCCGCGCCCGCCCTGCCGACCCCGCCCAAGCCCCCTGCCACCGCCAGCCGCGGCAAGCCGCGCATGCTGACCATCGCGCTGGACCCCGGCCACGGCGGCGAAGACCCGGGCGCCATCGGCAAATCCGGCCTGCGCGAGAAAGACGTGGTGCTGCGCATTGCGCGGCGCCTGAAGTCGCTGATCGACAGCCAGCCGTACATGCGCGCCTACCTGACGCGAGACGACGATTACTTCGTGCCCTTGCACGTGCGCGTGCAGAAGGCGCGCCGGGTGCATGCGGACCTGTTCATCTCCATCCACGCGGACGCCTGGGTCAAGCCCACGGCCAACGGCTCGTCGGTCTTCGCACTGTCCCAGCGCGGCGCCACCAGCGCGCAGGCCCGTTGGATGGCCGACAAGGAAAACGCGGCCGACCTGATCGGCGGCGTCAACCTGGGCAGCCATGACCGCCAGGTCGCCAAGGTGCTGCTGGACCTGTCCACCACGGCCCAGATCAATGACTCGCTCAAGGTCGGCAACGCCTTCCTGGACGAGATCAAGAAGATCAACCGCCTGCACAAGAACAGCGTCGAACAGGCCGGCTTTGCCGTGCTGAAGGCGCCGGACATTCCGTCGGTGCTGGTCGA
>JAEYVD010000230.1 GCA_023432075.1 Pseudomonadota bacterium
CGGCCACGAGGCTCATGTCGGGCGGGCAGGCCAGCGGCTTGGCCCCGCCCACCACCTTGGACAGCGGCAGCCAGAACACCGAAAAGCCGTAGGCCATGCCGATGCAAAGGTGGATGGCCAGCGCGGCGGGGGGCACCAGCCAGCGCGAGAAGCCCGGTCCCGCGATGGTGCGTTCTTTGTCGAAAAATCCCGGCCGGGAGCCCGGCAGGTCCAGGGTGGCGCTACTTTCCATGATGTCTCCTCAGGGGTGCGGCTTTATAGCGTGCGTGGGCCGGAAGTGCCCGGTCCCGCCGCCTCTTTTATGGATCTGTTGCTGTCCTGCCACTGCGGGTGGACCGCCGCCTGGGCGGTCCGGGTGCGCTATGCGACGCGCGCGCGCGGCGTCAGGCGCTCGCGATGCTGGGTGACCGCCTGCAGCACCAGCGGGTGCAGCTGTTCCTCGCCGGCGTCGCCGTCCGGGCTGCGCGCCAGGAAATCCAGCAGTTCGGTGCGCATGCGCGGTTCCCAGAATTTCTGGATGTGGTTGGTGACGCCTTCCAGCGCCTCGGGCCGGTCCGGCATGGCGTCGAAGAACTGGCCGATGCGGTTGGCCATGCGGATCAGGTTGACGATTTCCATTGCTGTCTTGCGTCCGGTTCAGGTAAGGATGCGTTCGGGGTGGGTGTAGATGGCGGCGTCGCCATCGCGCGTGAAGCCCAGCAGGGTGACGTTGGCGTCGATGGCCAGACGGATGGCCAGCGCGGTGGGAGCGGATACCGAAGCCAACACCGCAACGCCGGCCGCGGCCGTCTTCTGCACCATCTCGAAGCTGGCGCGGCTGGACACCACGACGATGCCGTCGGCGCCGTTGACCGCCTGGCGCGCCAGCGCGCCGGCCAGCTTGTCCAGCGCGTTGTGGCGGCCCACGTCTTCGCGGACCAGCGCCACGGCGCCGTCGGCGCCCGCCCAGCCCGCGGCGTGCGTGGCGCCCGTGATGTCGTGCAGCGTCTGGCGCGCGCGCATGTCGCGCATGGCGCCCAGCACCGACTTGATGCGCACCGGCGCCCCATTGGCGACCGGCGCCACGGGCCGCAGCACCTCGGGCAGGGTTTCCACGCCGCACAGGCCGCAGCCGGTGCGCCCAGCCATGGCGCGGCGCCGCGTCTTCAAGCGCATTTCACAGGCGGACGAGATCTCCAGCTGCACGACGATGCCGCCGCATTGCGGCAGCAGATCGATGCCGCGCACGTCGCTCACGCTGCCGATGATGCCTTCGGACAGCGAGAACCCGACGGCAAAGTCCTCCAGGTCTGCGGGCGTGGCCAGCATGGTGGCGTGACTGATGCCGTTGAATTCCAGCGCCACCGGCGTTTCCTCGGCCACGTAATCGGTCTCGGCGTCGGTGGCGATGACCCCCGAGCGCACGCGGATGACCTGGGTCGGCGTGCAGTCGGGGCGGGCGGTGGTCGGCGTAGGCATGGGATCCCTGGCTGGCTGTCGGTTACTTCCCGGTCAGCGCCGCCTCGCTCTCGCGCGAGCGTTCGCGCAGGAGCTTTTGCTGGATGTCCGCAAATCGCGACCATTGCCGCTGCCATTCCGATGGTTGCGACACGCGCGTCACCTGCACGGCCGTGACCTTGTATTCGGGGCAGTTGGTCGCCCAGTCGGAGCTGTCGGTGGTGACGACGTTGGCGCCGGACTCGGGAAAGTGGAACGTGGTGTATACCACGCCCGGCTGCACGCGGTCGGTCAGCGTGGCGCGCAGCACGGTCTCCCCGGCGCGGCTCTGGATGCCCACCCAGTCGCCTTCGGCCACGCCGCGGTCCTCGGCGTCCTGAGGATGGATTTCCAGCACGTCCTCGCCATGCCACATCACGTTGGGCGTGCGGCGGGTTTGCGCGCCCACGTTGTATTGCGACAGGATGCGGCCCGTGGTCAAGAGCAGCGGGAAGCGGCGCGTGCTGCGCTCGTCGGTGGGCACGTACTTGGTGATCATGAAGCGGCCCTTGCCGCGCACGAACTGGTCGATGTGCATGATCGGCGTGCCTTCCGGCGCGTCGTCGTTGCACGGCCATTGCAGGCTGCCCAGCTTGTCGAGCTTGTCGTACGTGACGCCGGCAAATGTGGGCGTAAGCCGCGCGATCTCTTCCATGATCTCGCGCGGGTGCTTGTAGTTCATGGGGTAGCCCAGCGCGTTGGACAGCGCCACCGTGACTTCCCAGTCGGATTTGCCGTTCTTGGGTTCCATCACCTTGCGCACGCGCGAGATGCGGCGCTCGGCGTTGGTGAAGGTGCCGTCCTTTTCCAGGAACGAGGACCCCGGCAGGAACACGTGGGCGTACTTGGCGGTCTCGTTCAGGAACAGGTCCTGCACGACGATGCACTCCATGGCCGCCAGCGATGCCGCCACGTGCTGCGTGTTGGGATCGGACTGCACGATGTCTTCGCCCTGGCAGTACAGACCCTTGAAGGACCCGCCCAGCGCGGCTTCGAACATGTTGGGGATGCGCAGGCCCGGTTCGGGCTGCAGCGTGACGCCCCAGTCCTTTTCAAACTGCGCGCGCACGGCGTTGTCCGAGATGTGGCGGTAGCCGGGCAGTTCGTGCGGGAACGAGCCCATGTCGCACGATCCCTGCACGTTGTTCTGCCCGCGCAGCGGATTCACACCCACGCCTTCGCGGCCGATATTGCCGGTGGCCATCGCCAGGTTGGCAATGGCCATGACGGTGGTCGAGCCTTGGCTGTGCTCGGTGACGCCCAGGCCGTAGTAGATGGAGCCATTGCCGCCGGTGGCAAACAGGCGCGCCGCGCCGCGCACCGCCTGCGCGGGCACGCCAGTGATTTCTTCCATGGCTTCCGGCGAATTCTCGGGCAGCGAGACGAAGTCGCGCCATTCCTTGAAGGCTTTTTCTTCGCAGCGCTCGGCCACGAAGTCCTCGGCGATCAGGCCCTCGGTGGCGATGACATGCGCCAGCGAGGACAGCAGCGCTGTGTTGGTGCCCGGCCGCACCTGCAGGTGGAAGTCGGCCTTGATGTGCGGCGAGCTGACCAGTTCGATGCGGCGCGGGTCGATGACGATCAGACGCGCGCCTTCGCGCAGCCGCCGCTTCAAGCGCGAAGCGAAGACGGGATGGCCGCTGCTGGGGTTGGCCCCCATGACGATGACCACGTCGGTGTGCATGACGGAGTCAAACGTCTGCGTGCCGGCCGATTCGCCCAGGGTCTGCTTCAGGCCATAGCCGGTGGGCGAATGGCACACGCGCGCGCAGGTGTCGACGTTGTTGGTGCCGAAGGCGGCGCGCACCAATTTTTGCACCAGCCAGGTTTCCTCGTTGGTGCAGCGCGAGGACGTGATGCCGCCGACCGCATCGCGCCCGTACTGGCTCTGGATGCGGCGGAATTCGGAGGCCGCATAGTTGATCGCCTCGTCCCAGGACACTTCCTTCCAGGAATCGGTGATGTGCTTGCGGATCATGGGCTTGAGCACGCGTTCCTTGTGCGTGGCGTAGCCCCAGGCAAAACGGCCCTTCACGCAGGAATGGCCGCGATTGGCCTGACCGTCCTTCCACGGCACCATGCGCACCACTTCCTGGCCCTTCATTTCGGCCTTGAAGCCGCAACCCACGCCGCAGTAGGCGCAGGTCGTCACGACCGAGTGCTCGGCCTGGCCCATCATGATGACGGTCTTTTCCTGCAGAGTGGCGGTGGGGCAGGCCTGCACGCAGGCGCCGCAGGATACGCATTCGCTATCCAGGAACGGCTGGTCCTGGCCGGCCGATACGTGCGAGTCAAAACCCTTGCCCGAGATCGTCAGCGCGAATGTGCCCTGGGTTTCCTCGCAGGCGCGCACGCAGCGGTTGCAGACGATGCACTTGGATGCATCGAACGTGAAGTAGGGGTTGGACTCGTCCTTTTCGGCCTTGAGATGGTTGGCGCCGTCCTGGCCATAGCGCACGTTGCGCAGCCCCACGACGCCGGCCATGTCTTGCAGCTCGCAATCGCCGTTGGCCGGGCAGGTCAGGCAATCGAGCGGATGGTCCGAGATGTACAGCTCCATCACGCCGCGGCGCAGGTCGTGCAGCTTTGGCGTTTCGGTAAAGACGACCATGCCGTTCTCGGCCGGCGTCGTACAGGACGCGGGATAGCCGCGGCGGCCTTCGATCTGCACGAGGCACAGGCGGCACGATCCGAACGGTTCAAGGCTGTCGGTGGCGCAGAGCTTGGGGATGTTGATGCCGGCGTCCGCGGCCGCGCGCATCAGCGACGTGCCTTCGGGAACGGTGACTTCCTGGCCGTCGATGGTCAGGGTGACGGTCTTTTCGGACACGCGCGCCGGCGTGCCCATGTCGCGATCGCGCTTGATGACGGTTTCTAGCATGGCGGTCTCGGGTTCAGGCCGCGTGGGCGGCAGACTGGGAGGACTCGATGCCGAAGTCCTGCGGAAAATGGTTCAGCGCGGACAACACTGGGTAGGGCGCCATGCCCCCCAGCGCGCACAGCGAACCGCCAAGCATCGTGTCGCACAGGTCGCGCAGCAGATGCACCTGCTGTTCGCGCTGTTCGCGGCTCTGGCTGCCGGCCGCGATCTTGTCGATGGTTTCCATGCCGCGCGTGGAGCCGATGCGGCACGGCGTGCACTTGCCACAGGATTCGATGGCGCAGAACTCCATGGCGTAACGCGCCATGCGCGCCATGTCCACGGTGTCGTCGAAGGCGACGAGGCCGCCGTGGCCGATCATGGCCGAGATCTGGATGTAGGCTTCGTAGTCCAGCGGCACGTCCCATTGCGATTCGGGCAGGTAGGCGCCCAGCGGACCGCCCACCTGCACCGCGCGCAGCGGCCGGCCGGACGCGCTGCCGCCGCCGAATTCGTAAAGGAGGTCGCGCAGGCTGAGCCCAAAGGCCTTTTCCACCAGCCCGCCTTGCTTGAGATTGCCGGCCAGTTGGAACGGCAGCGTGCCGTGCGAACGGCCCACGCCGTAGTCGCGGTAGTACGCCGCGCCCTTGGCCAGGATGATCGGCACGGTGGCCAGCGAGATGACGTTGTTGATGACGGTCGGTTTGCCGAACAGGCCCGAGATGGCGGGCAGCGGCGGCTTGGCGCGCACCACGCCGCGCTTGCCCTCCAGGCTTTCCAGCAGCGAGGTTTCTTCGCCGCAGATGTAGGCGCCCGCGCCCTTGCGCACTTCCAGGTCGAAGCGGCGGCCGCTGCCGTGCACGTCGTCGCCCAGCCAGCCGACGCTGCGGGCGCGCGCGATGGCGGCTTCAAGGGTGGCGATGGCGTGGGGGTATTCGGAGCGGACGTAGAGGTAGCCGTAGGTCGCGCCGACCGCCAGGCCTGCAATCGTCATGCCTTCGATCAGGACGTACGGGTCGCCTTCTATCAGCAGGCGGTCGGCAAAGGTGCCGGAGTCGCCTTCGTCGGCGTTGCAGACGATGTATTTGGTGTCGCCGGGCGTGCCCGCCACGGTCTTCCATTTGATGCCGGTGGGAAACGCCGCGCCGCCGCGGCCGCGCAGGCCGGATTCCACCATTTCGTCGACGATCTGCGCCGGCGCCATGGCCAGCGCGCGCTTCAAGCCTTGCAACCCGCCATGCGCGGCGTAGTCCTGCAGGGACAGCGGATCGATCACGCCGACGCGGGCGAAGGTCAGGCGTTCCTGGTGCTTGAGGTAGGGTATTTCCTCGGTCAGGCCCAGGCGCAACGCGTGTTCGCCGCCCGTCAGCCAGCCAGCGTCGAACAGCGAGGCCACGTCTTCCGGCTGCACGGGCCCATAGGCGATGCGGCCTTGCGGCGTGGCGATCTCAACCAGGGGTTCCAGCCACAGCAGGCCGCGCGAACCATTGCGTACCACTTGCACGGACAGGCCGCGCTGATCGGCCATGCGCTCGATGTCGCGGGCAACGGTATCGGCGTCCATGGCCAGCGCCGCGGCGTCGCGCGGCACGTAGATGACGATGGGGGCGCTCATGGCGTGTCCTCCAGCGTGCGGGCCAGCAGGCGGTCCAGCTTGGCTTCGGTAACGCGGGCGTGGGGCTGGCCGTCGATCATGACGGCGGGCGACTGCGCGCACAGGCCCAGGCAATACACGGGTTCCAGCGTGAAGTTGCCGTCCGGCGTGCTGCCGTGGAAATCACAGCCCAGCGCGGTGCGCGCGTGGGCGGCCAGGCGTTCGCCGCCCATGGATTGGCAGGCTTCCGCCCGGCAGACCTCCAGCGTGTGGCGCGCGGCCGGCTCGGTGCGGAAATGGGGGTAGAACGTGATGACGCCGTGGACTTCGGCGCGGGAGAGGTTCAGGGCCTCGGCGATGGTCTGCACCGCCTCGGCCGGAATACAGCCCAGTTCGTGCTGGACCGCATGCAGCACCGGCAGCAGCGGGCCGGGCTGGTCTTTCAGCCGGGCAAGGATGCGGGCCGTGGCCGCGATGGCCGGGGTGTTGGATGCCTGGGCGGCGTCCAGGGCCAGCTTGCCGCCCCGGGCGCCACCGCTGGATGCCAGATCGGATTTTGCCTCGCGCAGGTGCACGTCGGTCTCCTCCTGTGTTGCGTGACCCCATCAAGGGGGCTTGTGCCGGTCTGGACCTGCCAGCAGATAATATGTTTAAAAAAACATATTAATTGCCCGTCCGCCGCGTTATTTGTGTACTCTAACGAGGTACTTGAACGCCTTCAATAAGAAATAAATGACATATAAGTTCCGAATCGGCCTGCGGCCGCAATGGACATTGGGCGGAGACGACGAGGCGACGC